>CAZIBA010000001.1:0-1842 GCA_964536795.1 uncultured Planctomycetota bacterium
TGAAGTGCTGGTCCCGGCGCTCGTAGCGCTCGTTCAGCTCGGCCAGGATCTCCTTGGGGCTGGCTCCCGTGAGCAGTGCGCGGGAGCCCTCGTCGGCGGCCCAGCCCTCCCGGCACTCGGCCAGCAGGATGAGGACGCCACCCGGACGGACGGTCCGACAGGCGGGGATGAGGCCCTTTCGGCTCTGCACCAGGTCGCGGTCGTGGGGGTAGCCGCCGGCGCTGACGATGCCGATATCGCACTGGGCCGGCGGCCGGGCCGTGTTCACCCGGCGGGCCAGCCGACAGGCCTCCCGGTGGGCCTCGACGGGGTGGCCGGAGAAGATCTCGACCACGCTGTCGTCCGGATTGAGCACGACGTTGGTGGAGAAGGCCACGGGCCCGTCGGGCCAGACGCCCAGCCGCTGGATCATCTCCTCCACGTCCTCGTGCATGGGGTTCCCGTCCAGGCGACCCAGTTGGAAGCCAGCCTGAGCCAGCATCAGGTGGTGCAGGGCAATGGCCCGCCGGCTTCCCAGGCCGGGGAAGATGCTCTTCCGCCCGCCCCCGAAGCCCATCAGGTAGTGGGGCTCGACATAGCTCAGGGTGACGATCTTGTCGAACCGGGTCAGGGCGCGGTCCAGCTCGATAGGCGTCCCCCGGGAAGTCTCCCCCAGAGACACCATCTCACCGTCGCAGTCGTGCTGCAGGACCTGGTCCGTGCCATAGTGGTCCTGGAGCTCGCCGCGGCTCATCCAACGGTGGTTGCCGGTGGCAGCCAGGAAGGTCACCTCGGCCCCCAACTCTTCCAGGGCCTCCCGCAAGGGTGTCAGGTACTGCTGCGGGCTGGGGCGGGTGCGATCCACCGTGACCACCACGACGCGGTCACCGGGCTCGATGACCTGCCCGAGTTCGGGCCCGACGGGACCCTCCAGCGACGCCCGCAGGTCCTCCACCGGCGCGACCAGGGCGGGGAACCGGCGGGGCCGCAGCTCGAAGAGGAGACGCTCCGACCTCAAGGTGGTCTCCACCTCACCCTGACCGTAACGGAGGGTTATGGTGCCCTCAACCGGCAACCCCGTGTGGCGAGGCTTCCTGAGCCGCGGGGACTCCCTCCCACGTGGAGATTGGCTGCGTTCTCCCGCATTTCTTGCGTTTTTTTTCATTTTTCGCTGGTTTCTGCACAGTTCTGTGTTATTTGTCTCTATGCAGGTTTGCGCGGGAACATCCTCAGGTCGTCCGTCAGGACGGCAGCCCCCAGCGGGTGGGATCCTGAGGCCCGGGACCTGCATTTCTCACTTGTAGCTGCTTTCCACCCATCGCAGATGCTCTTCAGTGCGAAGGAGATGGTCCACCTCCCGCGGCCAGAACTTCAGGCCGTATCCCAGGTAGCGCTCCCGCCGACTGTAGACGACGGGCTTCAGGGCGAGGGCGTACCGTTCCTCCGTGAAACCGTGTTTTGACGGCTGCACTGCGTAGTAGAAGCTGCCCGCGATAGCATCCGCAATCTGCAACCCCATCCGTTTTCCGGGCATGTAGGCTGTTATCCGACCGGGCTTGATCACCGACCATTCGATGCGCACATCGAAGAAACCCGTTTTCTCCTGCAGCAACCGCAAGTACGTCTTCAAGTCGTCATAGGACATCCCTGACCGGTTGGAGAAGACCAGTTCGGCGCTGCCGTCGCCGCTGTCCCTGGCACTCCTGTGGTCACGGCAGTACCAAGACACCCGTTCGAGAAGGTAACGCACGGCGTAGAAGTAGAGCCGCTAACGCTCCTGGAATCTTTCCAGCTCCTTGAGAGATGGCTTGTGAACGAGCACCGAAACGGCTCGCAATTCAGCCCTGGCGACCTCAGCCACGT
>CAZIBA010000001.1:1852-4799 GCA_964536795.1 uncultured Planctomycetota bacterium
GCAGCCGGGCTCGGAGCCGCATTCGACCGCGTGGAGCCGCTGCTCGTGCTTGAGCTTGCGGAAATGGAGCGGCTTCTTGGCAGGCTTGCCGAGCAGCGTTCGCACCCGGTCCACGAGTTTTACCGCTTCCAGGTCGCTGGCCTTCCGAGTGATAACACCGGATAGGACAAACCAGTCGGAGCTTCCGCCGCCAAATGAGAACCCCTCGTCTCCAGACTCATCGATGTAGACCACAAATGTGGAGCTCATCACACCCCCGGCGTATCTCAGGACGTGAAGCCACCCTTATCAAGAGGAAACCGAGTCGCCAGCCCCGCACTCGAGGTTCACCCAGTGACCTTGAGAACGACGTAGGCGATGTCGTCGTTCTGGACGGCCAGGCCCTGGTGTTGAGTGACGGCCTCCTCGAGAGCGTCGGAGAACTCCTGGGCCGAGAGCTGGGGGCGGTCTTGCATCAGGGCCCGGAGGCGCTCCTTGCCGAAGAACTCGTCGGCCGGGTCCACCTGGTCGGTGAGGCCGTCGGTGAAGAAGACCAGCAGGTCGTCCTCGGCCAGGGGGACGTGCACCTCGTTGTACTCCATATCCTCGGCCACGCCCAGGATGAGGCCGGTGCCCTCCAGTTCGGTGACCTGACCGGAGTCGACGTGGTAGTGGAGGGGGAACTCGTGACCGGCGTTGACGTAGCTGAGCGTGCGGATGGGCAGATTGATGACCGCGTAGACGATGGGCATGGCGGTCAGTTCGGTGAGCTCGTCGCAGACGAAGTTGTTGAGGTCGTACATGATCTTGTTGAGGCTGAAGCCGTGACGGATCTCGGTCCGCAGCGCGGTGGAGAAGGAGCTCATGTACATGGCCGCGCCGAGGCCGTGACCCTCCACGTCGGCCACCACCACGGCCAGGTGCCCCTCGTCCAGACGGAGGAAGTCGTAGTAGTCGCCCCCCACCTGCTCGCAGGGGATGTAATGGGCGGCGAACTGGTAGCCCTCGACCTGGGGTATCTCCTTGGGCAGCAGGCTGTGCTGGATCTGACGGGCGACGTTGAGCTCCTGGTCCAGCCGGGCCCGCAGGAGCTGCTCCTGCAGCTCACCGAAGCGGAGCCAGGCCCCGACCCGGGCCTGCAGCTCCGCCTGCTCGAAGGGCTTGGGGATGTAGTCGTCGGCGCCCAGCTCCAGGCCGTGGACGACGTCCTCGGTGGTGCGCTTGGCCGTGAGCAGGATGATGGGGATGGTGCGGGTGGTCTCGTCCTGCTTGAGGACCTCGGTGGCCTGGTAGCCGTCCATCACCTGCATCATCACGTCCATGAGGATGAGGTCGGGGTGGATCTCCCGGGCCTGGTCCACGGCCTCCTGACCGTTCTTGGCCGTGACCACCTCGTGACCCATCGCCCGGAGCAGGTAGCCACAGGTGTAGAGGTTGTCCTCTTCGTCGTCCACCAGCAGGATGGTCTTGGCCATGGGTCTCCTCGGTTCGCTGTCCGACCTCTTCGCTTCAGGACGCAGGGGCGGCCGTCCGCTCAGCGGTGTCCTGGGCCCGGTAGATGGGCAGGGTGAAGCTGAAGGTGCTCCCCTCCCCGGCCTCCGAGGACACCTGCACCTCACCGCCCATGGCCACCACCAGCCGTTTGACCAGGCTCAGGCCCACCCCGGCGCCGCCGAACTCACGGGTGCTGGAGCCGTCGGCCTGGGCGAAGTCGTTGAAGATGCGCTGCTGGCGCTCCCTGGGGATGCCCACGCCACTGTCGATGACGTAGCAGCGCACGTAGTGGCCCAGGGCCAGGGGGTCCACCTCACAGCCCACCCTCACGAAGCCCTCGTTGGTGAACTTGACGGCGTTGTTGACCAACTGAAGGATGACCTGCTTGGTCCGGTCGGGGTCGCAGTAGACGGTGGGCACGTTGCCCGGGACCTGCAGACGGAACTCCAGGTCCTTGTTCGCGGCCATGGTCCGGCAGGGGGCTTCCACCTCCCGGAGCAGCCCGGCGAAGTCCACGCGCCGAGGGGTGAGCTCCACGGAACCGGTGCGCACCGCCGCCAGGTCCAGGATGCTCTCGATGAGCTCGTGCAGCCTAATGGCGTTCCGTTCGACGATGCGCAGTTGGGTCTCCTGCTCCTGGTTCAGTTCTCCGGGCATGCGGGCCAGCAGGATCTTGGTGAGGTTGATGACCGAGTTCAGGGGCGTGCGCAGCTCGTGGCCCACGTTGGCCAGGAACTCGTTCTTCAAGGCCTCGGACTGGGCCAGCTCAGCGGTGCGGGCCTCCACCTTCTCCTCCAGCTGGGCGTTGAGCTCCTCCAGGGCCTGGATGGTCACCGAGAGACGCTCGGTCATCTCGTTGAAGGTCCGGGCCAGGTCACCGATCTCGTCGTCGGATATCACCGGAGCGCGGGCCCTCAGGTCCCCGTTGGCCACCGCCTCACTGGCCCGGGCCAGCTCCTCCACCGGCTGCACCAGCGAGCGCACCCGGTAGGTCACCAGGAACCCGGCCAGCAGCCCCAGTCCCAGGGTGAAGACGATGGATACGAAAACCACCAGACGACCCTGGCGACGGAAAACCGCCTCCGGGTAGGTGAACTGCAGCACGGCCGCGCCCAGCAACTCCCGACCGGAAGTCGGCTCCTCCCCCTCCTCCCCCTCCTCCCCCTCCTCCCCGGTCGTGCCACCCGTATCAGGAACCGAGGTCACCAGGTACACGGGGGCGGCCGCGGCCATCCGCTCCCCCGGCGGACTGAGGATGGCCGGTTGACCGGGATGGAACCCCCGGGCCCGTTCCAGGAGCCGGGTCAGCTCCCGGGGGGCGAAGGCCTCGGCGGGCAGACTCACGGGTGCCCGGAAGAGCTCTTCACCGCCGGCACCGAAGATGCGCAGGGCCACGTACCAGTCACCCGTCCGCCGGAGCGAGTCCAGGTAGGCGCCCAGGTAGCTGTGGTAACGGGCTCGTCGGCGCCGGGTG
>CAZIBA010000001.1:4809-10398 GCA_964536795.1 uncultured Planctomycetota bacterium
GGCCTCGATGATGGCCCGCCGGGAGCAGAGCCGCTCCCCGCTCGGCCAGGTCCTTCAGGAGTCGCGGCAGGCTGAGCTCACCCGGACGCTCCACCAGCTCCCGCACCTCCCGCTGACGGTCGGCCAGGAAGCCACGACTCGTCTCGTCCACCCCGCCCCGGAGCAGCAGGTACACCAGGAGCCCACAGGCCAGCAACGGGACCACCACCAGAGGCAGCATCACCAGCAGCAGTCTCGTCCGAACCGTCAGTTTCACCACACCCATGAGCCCGTCATCCGCTGAACGTACCGTTCCTTCCCCACCTAATTCTACCCACCCGCCGACCCTTGCGTCAACCCCGAGACCAGGCCCCCCAGCTCATACGAGTCACGGGACCGTCCAGCAAAACCGGTAGCCCAGACGGCGGCCAACCCGTATACTCAGAAGACAGAGACGGTGAACGCTACCTTGCTGATTGCGGCCGGGACCCGACGCTCGCCAACTGGCCCGTCGGTTGGTCGGACCCACTGCATCCGCGCCACCAGCGGAGGTTGGAGACCACACTTGAGATGAGCCCTCCCCCCACCTTTTCCCACAAGACCTTCGGCTGCAAGGTGAACCAGTACGACAGTCAACTGCTCGCTGAGGGCCTGGCGGCCCTGGGCCTGTGCCCCTCCTCCACCGGGGCGGCCCCGCCCGGGGGGAAGGAGAGCGGGTCACGCCATCTCTTCATCGTCAACACCTGCGCCGTCACCGCCCGCGCCGAGGCCAAGGCACGGAAGCACGTCCGCCGCCTGCTCCGTGACCACCCCCACGCCACGGTCGTCGTGACCGGATGCGCCGTCCGCTCAGACGCGCTCCACGACCGATCGCCCGAGAACTGGCATCGGCTGGGCACGGGGAGCGAGGGCCGGGTCCTGGCCGTCCCCCACCCGTCACAGGTCCCGGCCCGGCTGGCCGAGTCGGGCCTGCTGGCGACTGAGACGCCGGCAACCTCCCGACTCCCCACGGCCGTCTCCACCTTCGCCGGTCACGACCGGGCCTTCGTCAAGGTGCAGGATGGCTGCCGGTCCTTCTGCTCCTACTGCATCGTCCCCTACGTCCGCCCGGTGCCCTGGAGCAAGCCCGCCGACGAAGCGGTGGACGAGGTGGCCGGCCTGAGTGCCGCCGGCTACGGCGAGGTGGTGCTGGTGGGTGTCCATCTGGGCCTCTACGGTGAGGGGAGTGGTGGGGAGGGCGACCTGGCCGGGCTCCTCCGTCGGCTGCTGAGAGAGACCGACGTAGGCCGGCTGCGCCTCTCCAGCGTCGAACCACAGGAAGTGACCGACGAACTCATCGAGACGGTTGCCGGGTCCCCCCGTCTCTGTCCCCACTTCCACCTGCCCCTGCAGAGCGGCGACGACCGCGTCCTGACACTCATGAACCGACGGTACACGGCCCACGAGTACCTGGGCACACTCCAGCGCATCGCCCGCTGCGTCCCTCGCCCGTCCTTTACGACTGACGTGATGGTGGGCTTTCCCGGCGAGGGGGAGGACGAGTTCCGACGCACCTTGGCCGTCTGCCGGGAAGCCGGTTTCTCCCGTCTGCACGTTTTCCGCTTCAGCCCCCGGCCCGGGACCCTCGCCGCCACCCTCCCCGAGCGCCCAGCCGAGCACCAGCTCCGGTTGCGGGAGCGTCGACTCCTTCGCCTGGCCGACGAGTTGGCCCGGGCCTACCGGAGCCGCTTCGTCGGCGAGGAGGTGGAGGTGCTGGTGGAGTCCCGACGGGAAAGGGCCACGGGGATGCTGATGGGGTTGAGTGAGCGCTACCTGCGCGTCCGCTTACCCACACCGACCGGGGCCGGGCGCGAGCGGGTCCGCCCGGGGTCCCTGGTGAGGGTGGTGGCGGAATCGGCCGACCAGGTGGGCTTGCAGGGCCGGTTGGGGACCGTGGCCACACCAGCTACCAGCCCGTAGACCCTTGGCGCGCGTGCACGTCAAGACTGTGGGGACCGGTGAGCAGGGGACTCCGCTCATACGAGTCGCACGACCTTCGGCGAGCCACCCGTGGCACCCAGCGTCTCCCACGGGCACTCACGCCCGGCCCGGCGGGCCGGGTTCCCCTCACAAGACCGACGTGCACCTCTTGGCGTCGCTCACAGGGATTTCGCTTGCCCAGGACCCGGAGTCGGCGTAATGATGGTACAAAGGCCCTGGGTTACACACGCGTTCTCGTTGTCTGCCCTGGCGGCTGAAAGGGGGAACCATGAAGGTGGCCGACGTCCGTCAGCAGGCTAAGCTTCTCGGCATCAAGCCCGGTCGGAAGCACAAAGCCGACCTCATCCGCGAAATCCAGAAGGCCGAAGGCAACTTCCCCTGCTTCGGTACCGCCCACGGCTTCTGCGACCGGCACGACTGCAGTTGGCGGAAGGACTGCCTGGGCAAGGACGCGTAGCCCTGCTTCACCGGTCCGGCTCCGGGCGACGAAGCCCTATGGCGGGCAGGTTCGGCAAACGCGCTGCCCGGTGGTGGCGGGGGGGCGTCCCCGGTGCTGACGTGGGCCTTGGTCCCAGCGAGCGGGTGTGAGCGTGACCGTCTTCCGACGACCTGTCCTCCTCTGCCTGCTGGCTGCTGGGGGGGTTCTCCTCGCCGGTCAGTACGTGAGGGCCGGGGAGGCTGTCGAACTGGAACTGGCCAGGCCACCGGCCCCGCCAGCCAGCCGAGTCTCACTCCCCGCCGACCCCGAAACCGAGCTGCTTCGGCTCACCACGCTCCTGCTGGAGTTCCAGCTCGCCGCCCGACAGCAGGACCTGGCAGCGGTGGCTCGAATGCTCTCCCCCGACCTGGACGCCGAGGAGCGGGAGAAGCAGCTCGCCCGGGTGCGCGAGAGTCTCTGGCTTCCCCTGTACCGCCGATATCAGCCCCGCATCGATGAAGCCCTCGAGGAACTCGACCCGGAGGACCTGCTAAAAGGCGAGGTGCACCTCAAGGTCGCCATCGACACACCAGCAGGCGACGTCGAGCACGACGAGTTCCGGGCCCGGCGAGAGCCTGGGCCCGGATGGGCCGACCGATGGGTTTTCACCAAGCTGAAGCTGGAGCGTCCCGAGCGCGGCGAGTACCTGGTTCCCCCTGCGGACGAAGCCGAGGAGATGCTCGCCACCGTGGAGGGCTTGGTGGTCGCTCTGGAGGCTGGTGACGCCCAGGGGGCCCTGGAACTGGCCTCGCCCGCGCTCACGGCCAAGCAGCGCCGACACCTCAAGGAGGAGATCCACGACCGCTTCCTGAAGCGCTACCTCCCTCGGACCGACCCGGTGGGCGGGCGACCGGTCCGCTCCCAGCAGTCGTATGACGGGCGCAGTTCGGTCCGCTACCTGTTCGTCGTCTCCCAGGACGAGGCCCCCGGCTCCGTCTTCCGCTACTACGACCACGGGGAAATCGCCATCCCCATCAACGTCCACTACCTCAAGCCCCGCGGCCTGGGCTACGAAGAGAAGATGGAAAAGTGCGCCCTTGTCTTCCGCTGGTCCAGCCAACCCGAAGGAGGAGAGGCCGGCGAGGGAGGGCCTGGCCCGGGCTGCTGGGAGCTGGTGGACACGGTCCGTCGGGACAAGGGCTTCTGGAGAGGTGTCGGGCGGGTGTTCGCCGCCATCGGCAAGGGCACCGTGCAGGTCGGTGGAGGCATCCTCCACGACCTGCCCTACCTGGTCCCCACCCACGTCCGCATCCAGGTCTCTCACTGACGCCCTGGCCGACCACGCGCCGAAGTCACCGACGTGCCAAGGCCACTCCAGGCCGGGCAAGACCGGCCTGGCCACACCTGAACCGGACCCAGACGCTGACCTTGAGAACGGGCCTCGCTCCCGCTATCATTGGGCTTTCTCGCAGGCAACGGGCCTGACGGTTGAGGGAGCTCCGATGCCCATCGGTGTAGCGTTGATAGGAGCCGGCCCTTTCGGTCGACGTCACGCCAGCGCCCTCAGCGCCCTGGCCGAGGCCAGGCAGGTGGTGGTCTGCGATCTCAAAGAAGACCGGGCCCGGGAGACGGCCCAGTCCTTCGGCTTCGCCCGCTGGACGACAAACCTCGAGGACGTCAGCGCCGACCCGTCCGTGGGGGCCGTCATCGTCGCCAGCCAGGAAGACGCCCACCGCGGGCCAGCCTGCACGCTCCTTGAGGCGGGGAAGCACGTCCTGGTGGAAAAGCCCATCGCCACCGACGTGGCCGACGCCTTGGCCATGATCCAGACCGCGATGAAGGTCGACCGGCTGCTCGAGGTGGGCCACGTCCTCCACTTCGAGCCCGCCTACGCGCTCCTGCGGGAGCGCCTGCACCGAGGCGAGCTGGGTCGGCCGGTGAGCCTCCTCGCCCGACGACACTGCCGAAAGACCAGCTTCCAGCACTACTCCCGCACCCACCCCTTCCTCCACCTGGGCGTGCACGACCTGGACCTGATGCTCTGGATGCTGGCTGAGCCACTGGAGGTGAAGCGCGCCTGGGAGCGGAACACCCTGGGCAGGGCAAACCCCGACGTGGGCTGGGTGGCCCTGGAATCCCCCTCCGGGGTGCTCTGTCAGGTGGAGGTGAGTTGGCTGCTTCCGGGGAACTCGCCGGCCGGCATCGTGGCCGAGCTGGAGATCATCGGGAGCGAGGGCACTGCCCAGGTACGCTCGCCCGCACCGACCCTCGCCCTGTGGACGGACGACGGGGTGGAGACGCCCGACACGGCCATCTGGCCCGACTTGGCCGGGGCCACGGCTGGCGCCCTCCAGGACGAGGTGCGCCACTTCCTCCGCCGGGCCCTCGAGGGAGGCCCCTACGACTGGGAGGGGGCCGAGCGGGCCACACAGGCCCTGGCCCTGGCCCTCCAGGCCGTCAAGCAGGCACCCTTCGACCTCGCTCAGGGTGTGGTGAGCAAGGGACCCTCTCGAACCACAAAACCCCAAGCAGAGGAGACCACCAATGAGTGACCTGCTCTTCACGCCGGCTCAGTTGGGCACTCTCACCGTCAAGAATCGGCTGGTGCGCTCGGCCACGGGCGAAGGGATGGCCGAGCCCGACGGGGCCGTCACCGACGACCTGGTGGCCTTCTACCGTCGGCTGGGCGAGGGAGGCGCCGGGCTCATCATCACCGGCCACACCTACGTCCACCCCCTGGGCAAGGCCTCACCCGGCATGGTGGGCCTCTACGAGGACGGCCAGGTCCCCATGCACCACAAGCTCACCGTCGCCGTCCACGATGCCGGCGGCGCCGTCGCCGTCCAGCTCAACCACGCCGGTCGCCAGACCTCCCCGGCCCGCATCGGCCGGAAGGTACCCCTGGCCCCCAGCGCCCTGGCCCGCCCGGACGCCAAGGTCCTGCCCAGGGAGATGACCGAAGACGACATCGAAGAAGCCATCCAGGCCTTCGCCGACGCCGCGCGACGGGCCCTGGAAGCGGGCTACGACGCTATCCAAGTCCACTCAGCCCACGGCTACCTCATCAGCGAGTTCAACTCGCCCTACGCCAACCAGCGAACCGACCGCTGGGGCGGAAGCCCTGAAAACCGCCGCCGGTTCCTGCTGGAGGTCTGCCGCCGGGTCAGAAAGACCGTGGGGGACGACGTGCCCGTCTTTGTGAAGCTCAACGG
>CAZIBA010000001.1:10498-12114 GCA_964536795.1 uncultured Planctomycetota bacterium
GCCGGGTCAGAAAGACCGTGGGGGACGACGTGCCCGTCTTTGTGAAGCTCAACGGGGAGGATTTCATCGACGGGGGCCTCACCCGCCAGGAGAGCGCCGAGATCGCCCGCGCCCTGGACGTCGAGGGCATCGACGCAATCGAGGTGAGCGCTGGCTTCGCCGAGACCGCCGACCTCATCGTCCGCAAGGACATCACGGAACTCAAGCAGGAAGCCTACCTGCTCCCCCTGGCCCGGAACATCCGAGAGGCCGTCTCCGTACCGGTGATGATGGTGGGGGGTCTCCGGTCGCGCGAGGTGATGGAGCGGATGCTCTCCGTGGAGAAGATGGACTTCATCTCCCTCTCCCGACCCTTCATCCGCCAACCCGACCTGGCCAGGATGATGGAAGCCGGCGAGCTCGACCGGGTAACCTGCATCAGTTGTGGCCGCTGCACCCGGAACGCCCAAGGTTGGCTCGCCTGCGCCTTGGACGAAGAAGTCGTGTCCTGAAGATGCACAGCTGCTCCGCTTCGCCCTGCTCAGCGTGACTCCAGCTCAGGGCAGGTGCAGACGCCCTATCGTCACGTATCTTTCAGAACAAACCAGCCGGCGAGGGCGGCGAGGAATAGGCAGCAGAGGCCGACGGCCGGTGCGCCCAGGAGCAACTTGCCCACACCGATGAGGGCAGCGTAGATGAAGACCACGCCCGCGACCCAGTACCGGAGCGCTGCACTCAGACTGTCGGGTGAGCTGTAGCCGGGTATGCGCTCCACCACCGGCTGCCAGCCAGCGGGTGCCGGTCGGACCCGCTGGCAGAAGGCCACCAACTTCCCCCAGGCCTCCGGACGCGTAAGAACGGTAGCCATGAGCCAAGCCGAGGTGGAAGCGGCCACGGTCGCCCCCAGCTTGAGGACGAAGAAGTCCACGTCGGAGCCGCGGGGGACCCAGAGGTAATACTGCAGGAAGACGGAGGTAGCCGCCGCCCCGGCCAGGGCGGCGATCTCGCTCCAGGCGTTCACCCGCCACCAGTACCAGCGGAGGAGCATCACCAGCCCCGTCCCCGCGCCGAGGACGGCCAGGTACTCCCACAGGTCCCTGATGGACTCCTGTTTCCAGGCCACCAGCACCGCCAGCCCCATCAGGAGGAGCATGGCCGCCCGGGCCGCGGCCACATAGTGGCGCTCCGACCGTCCGCGGACCAGGAACCGGCGGTAAAAGTCGTTCACCACGTAGGAGGCACCCCAGTTGAGGTGGGTGTCGATGGTGGACATGAAGGCGGCTACCAGCGAGGCCAGCATCAGCCCACGGAGCCCCGCCGGGAGGAGCGTCACCATCATCTTGGGGTAGCTCAGCTCGGGGTCGTCGAGCTTAGGAAAGAGGAGCAGCGACACCAAGCCCACCAGCACCCAGGGCCAGGTACGCAGCGCATAGTGAGCCACGTTGAACCAGAGGGCCGCGGCCCGGGCGTGACGTTCGTTCTTGGTGGCCAGCAGGCGCTGGGACACGTACCCCCCTCCGTCGGCGTTGGTCCCCGTCCACCACATCAGCCCCAGGTACGCCAGCACCGTGCCCACCGGCAGCAGCGCCGACCCCGAACTGGGGAAGAGCTGCAGCCGGTCAGCTCCGCCGGGCAGT
>CAZIBA010000001.1:12124-19042 GCA_964536795.1 uncultured Planctomycetota bacterium
AGCAGCTCGCCCAGGCCACCCACCTTGTCCACGGAAAGCCACGCCAGCGCTAGAGCACCCACCATGGCGATGACGAACTGCACCAGGTCCGTGGCCACCACCCCCCAGAGACCGCTCAGCACCGAGTACACCAGAGCCACGGCCATCAGAATGCTCAGTGACACCCACCGCTCCCATCCCATCGCCGCCTTCAGAATCTTGGCCATGGCCAGCATCACCCAGCCCATGGTGATGCAGTTCATCAGCACGCCCACGTAGAGGGACTTGAAGCCCCGCAGCGCCGCCGCCGGCCGACCGCTGTAGCGAAGCTCGATGAACTCCATGTCCGTCACTACCCCGGCCCGCCGCCAGAGCCGCGCGTAGAAGGCCACCACCAGGAAGCCACCGATGGCGATGCTCCACCAGTACCAGTTGCCTGCAATACCTGCGGTCCGGACCCTACCGGCGACGTACAGTGGGGTGTCGGCAGCGAAGGTGGTGGCCACGATGGAGGTGCCGGCCAACCACCAGGGGAGTTGTCGCCCGGAGATGAAGAAGTCGGTTGTGCTGCGGGACGCCCGCCGGGAGAAGTAGATGCCGATGACCACCGCGGTCACGCAGTAGCCCACCACGATGACCCAGTCAACCGTCGCCAGGTTCATGGTCGCTCACCGACTCGCCTCGGCAAAGTTAGCTCTCAGTCCAGACCAAGAGCGCCCAGCTCATCGAGCGCAACACGGAGCTTCTCCCGCGCTTCGGGGGTAAGGGGGCCGACGGGTGCGCGGGCCGGCCCGGCCGGGAGTCCGGCCATCTCGGCCGCCTCCTTCAGGACCACGGGGAACGTCCCCAGAGAGAAGGACAGCCTGAGCGGGGCAAGACGGCGCTGGGCCTCGAGCGCCGCCTTCAGGTTGCCGGCATGGAACTCCTCGTAGATGCTCACCACCAGCTCGGGGACGACGTTGGCCGTGGCCGCGATGGCCCCGGCACCACCCAGCGCGAGGGTGGCGTAGATGAGCGTGTCCCGACCGGCCAGGACGGCGAAACCATCAGGGGTCAGGCGGATGAACTCGCTCGTTGTCGTGAGGTCGCCGGATGAGTCCTTGATGCCAACGACGTTGGCGAAGTCCCCGGCCAGCCGAGCGGCCACGGCGGGGCTGACGTGGACTCCGGTCCGGGCCGGGTTGTTGTAGAGCACGAGGGGGACGTCCACGCTCCGAGCGAGGTCGGCGTAGTGCTGGTAGAGCTCCTCGTCGCTGGGGCGGATGGTGGAGGGGGTGACCACGGAGACGAAGTCGGCCCCGACCTCCTGGGCCATCTGGCTCAAGCGGACCGTCAGGCGGGTGGTGTCGGCCCCGGTGCCCGCGTAGACGGGTACGCGTCCGGCCACGGTCTCCACGGCCTGCTCGAAGATGCGCCCCTTCTCTTCCGGGGAGAGGGCCCAGTACTCCCCCGTGCTCCCGACCACGAAGACCCCGTGCACCCCGGCCCCGACGAAGTGACTGAGAATGGTGACCAGCGCACCTTCCGCCAGCTCCCCCCTTTCATCAAAGGGCGTCACCACGGCCGGTATGATCCCGCAACATCGTCGAGGCTCGGTACTCATCCGTTTCCACTCCTTCAGATGAGTGGGAGAGCGACGGGCTGCTGCTCAGCGCCGGCCTGGTAAGCGGCCAGGATGATCTCCAACGCCCGGTAGCCGTCCCCGCCGGTGGCCCGGAGCTCCTCCTCACCGAAGCAGGCCCGGGCGAAGTTCTCCACGTAGCGGGTGCGGGGGCCCTTGTCGGTCGGCGGTTCTCGGTGCTCCCAGGCCTTGCTGTCAACAGTGAAGATGGACATGGCCGGCTTCTCGGCCCAGGGGGCCCGCAGGGCGATCTGGCCCGTGCTCCCGAAGATGCGCACCGGCGCCCGGCCCTCCCGCCCGGCCACTGCGGCCGTGGCCGATTGGATAACGCCCAGGGCACCGTTGTCGTAGCGGAGCACCACGGCGATAGCGTCCTCCACCTGCACGGGGTGGACGAAGGTGTCGTACTCCGCGTACACCCGTTCCACCTCCAGGCCCGTGAGGTAGCGCACCAGGTCGATGGGGTGCACCGAGTTCATGATGAGCACCCCGCCGCCGGCCTGGTCCTTGTAAGCCCGCCAGTCCGTCGGTCGCGACCGTCCGCTTGTCCCCTGCTTCCAGTAGGTGGGTCGTTTCATGTGCATGTCGTTGATCTCGATCCAGATGACCTTGCCGATCTCACCGCTTTCGATGGCTTCCCGGGCGAGTTCGCTGTGCCCGGCGAAGCGGGAGACGAAACAGACGGAGAGCATGCGGTCGTGCCTGCCCGCTTGCAGGATCATCTGCTCGGCGTCGTCCAGCCGGGTGGCAATGGGCTTCTCCACCATGACGTGCTTGCCGGCCTGGACGGCCCGAATGGCGAGGGGTGCGTGGAGATAGTGAGGAGCGCAGATGTAGACCGCATCGACGTCGTCGGAGGACAGCAGCTCGTCGACGTCCGTGGTGGCCGGGCAGCCGGCCTTCCCGGCAACGTCCTGGGCCGCGTCGGGGTTGATGTCCGTGGCATACGTGAGGCGGGCATTCTCGGCCTCTCCGACGGCCCGCGCCTGCGCGTGCGAGATCTCCCCGCAGCCAATGAACCCTACCCGCAGAATCTCGTGAGAACCGCCCGTCTCATGACCCGCCACCTTTTTCCTCCTTGGCACAGCAAAGATGACCCGCTCCGCCTTTCTCAGCCCGTGGGCTGCACAGCGCCCAGCTTGGGCGAACCCTCCCGTAGGAGCTGCGCACACTTGCCGCCACGGTAGAGCATCCACACGCCGATCAGGACGAAAGTGGAGCTGACAAATTGGGCCAAACCCCGCAGCAGCGCGGCCAACGGCACGAAGCTCAGCTCGCCAGTCTGAACAAGTGTGAACGGAAAAACCACCGGTCCCCCCGTAGCAAGCACGAGCAAAAAGAAGCGCGTGACCCCATCCAGAACCATCACGCATACCGGCCAAGCCACGAGCGCTATAAGCAGCATCAACAGGCCGCGGTCCTTGGTCAACCGGTACTTCATCACGACAACAACCGCGATGGCCACAAGGGCAAACACATTGAGAACCAACACGACCTCTGACATCTCATTGTCCTCCCAGCGCACTCTTGACGATGGGCAGCAGTTCGGGGAGGGAGTTGATGGTCCAGTCGGGTCGGGCCCGCCAGTGGGGGATGTGAGCCAGGTTCCCCGACCGCTGGGAGGCGATGAGGACGGTACGCATCCCCACGCGGTGGGCTCCCCAGATGTCGTGCTTCAGGCTGTCACCGACGAAGATGGCCTCGTCCGCGGTCACCTCCAGCATCCTCAGCGCCTGGCGAAAGATGCGCTTGCCCGGCTTTCGTCGACCGAAGTAGGAGGAGAAGAGACACACCCCCAGGTACTCCAGCAGGCCGAAGCGGGCCAGGTCCTCCTCCAGCAGGTAGCCCGGCCAGGCCGTGTTGCTGATCACGCCCAGCCGAAGACCCAGACCGGCAAGCTCGGCCAACGTGTCACGCGCCCCGTCCAGGGCGGCCAGGGTGTCGCCGAAGTCCCGGTAGTAGCACTGGATGAGGTCGTGGATGTCCTCGGGCGGGACCTCCACGCCCATGCGGGTGAGCACCTCCAGCACCACGTTCTGGGCGGGGAGCTCTCTGCCCCGCAGGTGGTTCCAGAGCCGACGCCAGATCAGCGCCCGTTTCTGCCTGTTGAGGAACTTCTTGAAGTCCGGGACGTTCCTCCCGCGCTGGCGCAGCCAGTCGTACCCCCGACGACACCCCTTCCGGAGACTGCGTCGGCCGACGGCCGACTCCTCGGGCGCGTACTCCAGCAGCGTCCCGCCCATATCGAAGAGGACGGCCGCCAGCGACTCCCGACCGACGTCGGCCAACTTCGGGTGAGCCGCCATCACACTTCCAGTCGCACGGGCCCACCGATCAGCTTGCGGTAGCGTCGGCGGACCGGTGCCACGTAGTCGCGGAGGAAGTTCCGGGTCTGCTCGGCCGCCAGGCCCGTGTGCTTGCGTCCGTCGAGCAGGCCGGCCAGGGGGACGTGGGCGAAGGTCGGGTCGGCCCGCAGGCGGTCGAAGAGGTCGTTGGCTCGGCCGGCCTTGACCTGGGCCACGGCGGCGTGGGCGTGCTGACGAAGCCTCTCGTGCACCTCCTGGCGGTCGCCGCCGACCCGAACGGCCTCCATCAACACCCGCTCGCAGGCGATGAAGGGCAGCTCCCGACGAACGTTGGCGCGAACCACCTCCCGGTTCACCACCAGCCCGCCAGCCACGTTCTGATACAGGCGGAGGATGCCGTCGGCGGCCAGGAAGGCCTGGGGGAGGGTGAGCCGACGGTTGGCCGAGTCGTCCAGGGTGCGCTCCAGCCACTGGCAGGCAGCGGTGAAGTCGGCGCTCTGCCCCAGGGCGATGACGAAACGGGCCAGGGCCGTCATCCGCTCGGCCCGCATCGGGTTTCGCTTGTAGGGCATCGCCGAGGAACCGACCTGCTTCTCCTCGAAAGGCTCCTCCACCTCCCTCAGGTGGGCCAGCAGGCGCAGGTCATTGGCGAACTTGTGGGCGCTCTGGGCCACACCCGAGAGCAGGGCCACCACGGTGCTGTCCACCTTCCGTGGGTAGGTCTGGCCCGTCACCGGATAGACCTCCCGAAAGCCCATCCTCCGGGCCACGGACTTCTCCAGCTTCTCCACCTTGCGGGCGTCACCGTCAAAAAGCTCCAGGAAGCTCGCCTGGGTCCCCGTGGCCCCCTTGACGCCCCGGAAGCGCAAGTCCTCCAGCGCCGACTCCAGCGCCCTTAGGTCCATCAACAGGTCCTGAAGCCAAAGCGTGGCCCGCTTGCCCACCGTGGTGAGCTGGGCGGGCTGGAAATGGGTATAGCCCAGAGTGGGAAGCGACCGGTAGCGCTGGGCGAATCGTCCGAGCCCGTCGATGACGTTCACCAGCCCGACCCGGATCAACCCCAGCGCTTCCCGTATCTGGACGAGCTCCGAGTTGTCGGTGACGAAACAGCTCGTGGCCCCCAGGTGGATGATGCCCCGGGCCGAGGGACACTGGTCGCCCAGGGCGCGCACGTGGGCCATCACGTCGTGGCGCAGCTTGCGCTCGTAGCGGCGGGCCGCAGCGTAGTTGATGTCGTCGAGGTGTCGGCGGAGCTCGGCCAACTGCTTCTTGGTGACGGGAAGGCCCAGCTCGCGCTCGCCCTCGGCCAGGGCCAGCCAGAGCCGCCGCCAGAGACGGTACTTCCGCTCGGGGCTCCAGACGTAGCTCATCTCGGTCGAGGCGTATCGGCTCACCAGGGGGTTGTCGTACGTCGTTGGCTTGGTCACGGTAGCTCCGCTCCTTCCCTGACGCTCCCCCTGACGGCCCGCCCTTGCCGCCACTCGCCGCGTCGCGCACGGGCGCCCCCCCCCAGCCGAACCACCGCACTAACCCTCTTTCTTACCACCTTAGACACCTCCGGTGGCAAATCGCCACTTTTCGCATCTGAACATCTCGATGAGAGGAAGCCACCTTACGCCGTAGGCCTGGCATACATTAGGAATCCTACGCCTACCCCCTGGAGCGGATAGCTTCTCCTGGGTTACCACAACGTGTTCGTGGGTGGTAAAGAGGTCGTCCTGCGACCTGGCCCTTTGCCTCGCCACCGCCAAACCGACAACAAACGGGTCTGCATCCGGAATCTGCTTCATGTGGTCGACAAGGTCTGGGAAGCGACTCTCGACTTCTTGTAAAGCTGCTATCTGCCCCTCGTCCAGACTGCAAAACATTCTTCTGTGCTTCATTACCCACTTTAGAAGCGTGTCGTCCTTCCTTTTAAGCTCTTCCAGAACCTGGCGCGGCGCGATCAATCGCCGGCTCGTCACGAGTTTGCCCAGTTCATCCCACACGGCAAACACGTCTTCCGGGTACCACCACTTCAGGTCTATCAGGGCGCTGGTGTCTACACAGTAGACAATCGACGTGGGCATCTCACTTCTGCCGGCTGAGAAGAGATTGTACCTGGTCCAGATACTTCACACGGATTCCGAGGCAGTCCACGGCCTCGCTGTAGGTGATCAAGTCGCGAGCCCTGGCCTCCAGAACGAGGCCTGCGAACGTGCGTCCCTTCTCGTCCAGGCAGCGTTTCGGCGCCGCGATGCCGAATCGGCCTTTCCGCCGCCCTCGGCCGCTTCCCTCAGCCCACTCCGCGATCTTGGCGTGGTAGGTCTGCCTGCTAATGGCGCCAATCAATAGCATTCTGCGGCAAATCACTTCCCTGCTCACCTGAAAACAGTTGGCAAGTCGCTCCAGGTCGTCTGACGGTCCGACCGACGAGTCTCGCTTCCGCCTCAGCTCGACAGCTGGCACCAGTAGCGCTCCCGCAAAGTGGTTGCAGAACCTCTCCTCGCCTGTGGTAGTTGCCTGTGCGCTCAAGCGCTCATCCGGAATGCATATGCCTCCGGTCTCCAGAAGCAGGTGTGCGTACTCATGGAAGAGGCTGAAGATTCGCGCTCGAATCGCATCCGATGCGTTTACGGTGATCACCGGGGGATTGTCCTCCAACAGCGAGAAGCCCCGCACTTCTTCCACGGGCATCCGCATTTGGAGGACAAGTATGTCGAGGGTCTCCACAGCCTGCCGCCATCTGCGAAATGCTTCATACGGGTTCCGCCAGCGAGTCTGCTCTTCTATCGCGACACCGAGTCGCTCTCTCTCCCTTGCTGCTAGCTCTTCGGGATCCGCCGTCAGGCTGGCAGTGCCGACTTGTGCCGCTCGCTCAACCCCCAGCTCCCTCATCAATTCCGCAGCACGGGCCTGAAGTCGCCGGGCCTCTCGAATCGCCAGCCGAGCCGCCTTGGACAAAGGGCGTCTGCTCTCGTCCGGGGGGACACGGAAATCTGTCGGCAGGGAAGATTCCTCGGGAGGTCGCGG
>CAZIBA010000001.1:19052-20150 GCA_964536795.1 uncultured Planctomycetota bacterium
GGCAAGAAGAACGCTGCCAGGGGCCGCTTGTAGAAGGTGGCCAATTTCTCCAGCGTTTTCAGTGTGGGCTCCCTGCTACCTGACTCCCATTCACCGAAGGTATCTGCCTTGGCACTAACCCTTTTCGCGGCTTGCTGCACGGTCAGCCCCGCGCTCTCGCGCGCCCACTTCAGCACATCGGGATTGATGCTGACTCTCAACGTCTTACGCGCCATGTCAGTCCCTTCCACGCTTCCGCGCGCCTTCCCAGACCCCAAATCCGTCGGCGCACACCATACCCACTCACCCCTTCCACTGTCAAGCGGGGTGGCTCGGCAGCCTGGGCGACCCGCCGGCCCACGGATAGACAAGGGGCTTAAGCCCCTTGTCCGTACGGACCCGTACCGCCCCCCGAGAACGCACGCGGGCCCGGCCAGCGTGTTGATGCCGACGAAGGGAGCGGGTAGGATGCAGCGCGGACACGGTGTCTCACGCATCCCAAGGAAGGAGTTCCCACAGTGCGATATGGCGTACAGCCGAAGGAGGCCCGGGTGGCCGTGGTGCCCACGGTGGTCTCGTCGCCCTGGTGCGACGGCCAGCTCGACCACGACTGCTGGCAGCAGGCCGCCGAGCTGGGGGACTTCCAGGTGCGCATCAACGGCCGAGAACCCTCAGCAGCGACGAGGGTCCTGCTCCTCTGCGACGGGCGCAACCTCCAGGTGGCCTTCCGCTGCCGGGAGCCCGAGCTCGCCCAGGCCCAGGCCCGCCAGGGAGACCGGGAAGACTCTGTCAGCATCCACCTGGACGTGGGTCTGACCCGCTGGCAGGCCCAGAGCTTTACCATCTTCCTTTCCGGCCGGCGGCAGGGGTCGCTGGCCCCGGAGGACTGGTGCGGGGCTGCGCTGGCCGGCGAAGGGGAGTGGACGGCCCAGTTCATGCTCCCTCTGAAGAATCTCGGTGAGGAGCCGGGGGCGGGCGCGGTGTGGGGCCTGGCCCTGGCCCGTTCGCGCTTCGCTGACAAAAACTATCCCGAGGTAAGCACCTGGGGTCCCTCGGACCTGGAGAGCCACAACCCTGGCGACTTCGGCCTGGTGGTCTTCCCCAACTCCCTGTCCCCGG
>CAZIBA010000002.1:0-18137 GCA_964536795.1 uncultured Planctomycetota bacterium
GCTCCTCGATGACGGTCTCGATGAGTCCGCCGATGACGATGGTCTCGCCGTCCTCGACGGCCACGGTGGTGATGGCCAGTTCACGGTTGAAGACGGCGGCGTTTATCTGCTCGGACAGGGGGATGGTGCTTTCGGAGATGGAGGAGTTCTCGGCCTCGATCTCCAGATTGACCGAGCCGGCCGGGTTGATGTGGGGGGTAACGGTGAGGAGGATGCCGATGTCCTCGTACTCGATGGTGGAGATGGTGTTGCCGGAGTCGGTGAACTGCACGCGAGTGATGTAGGGCACCTGCTGGCCCACGTTGATCGAGGCGGCCTGGTTGTCCGAGGCCAGTATCTGGGGTCGGCTGAGGATCTCGAGCTTCCCCCTGCTCTGGAGGAAGTTGAGGAACCCGGCCAGGTTGCGGTTGATGATGGAGTAGAAGAGGGAGGTACCACCGACCCCGAACTCCCGTGGGGGTTGACCTTCGGCAAAGCCCAACTGGTCCCAGGTGGCGAACTGCATCCCGAAGTCCAGGCTCTTGTCCATGGTGACCTCGGCCAGCAGCACCTGGATGAGCACCTGGGGAGGGGGCTTGTCCAGTTCATCCACCATCGTTTTGACGAGGTCGAAGTTCTTCGGTGCCGTGGTGATGATGACGCTGTTGGTCCGAACGTCGGGCACCACCAGCACCTCGCCCCGAAGTTCGGCGGCGATGCCGGGCACGCCGGTGGCGGCGACGAACATGTTGTTCAGCACGTCGGCCAGTTCGGTGCAGTCGGCGTTGTTGAGGCGGTAGACCTGGCTGCTGTACTTCTCGGCCGGGTCGGCGTCGAGCTTGGCGACGATGTCGCGGATGAGGTCCAAGGTGCCCTCAGGAGCCGAGACGATGAGGGCCCCGGTACGGTCGTCGTAGGTGATGGTGATGGACTCACCCTCCTCGAACTCGGGCCGGCTCAGTCGCGCCGCCTGGGCGCGGGGGCCGGCCGGCTGCGACGGAGGACCGGTGAGCCTGTCCAGCCGACGCTCCTGGGCCAGCACCGCCGGTCCCCCCGGCGACAGGGTTACTCCCTGCTCCACGCCCGGGATGGCCGCCACCGCAGCCACGGCCCTCACCTGAGAACCAGCACCGAGCGCCGGGACCGAGAGAGAGCCGAACGGCTCACTTAGGACGCCCGGGGCTTCACTGCGGCCGCCCCCCGACCGACTGCTCCCTCCACTCCCCCCGGTCTGACGGCGCTGGGTGCCCTGGGTGCTCCGCTGCTGCTGTGTTCGAGTTCGCTGGGTCCCTTGCCGCGACTGCCGCGTCCGCCGCTGAGAGGTGGAGGTGCTGCTGCTGGTCCGCACCCGCACCTGCTGCTCGTCGGTACTGAGGATGTCAGACAGCACCTGAGCCAGGTCGGCCGGGTCGGCGTTATCCAGGGGGATGATGGCCACGGTCTGAGGGGTGGCGGCCGACTCGTCGTCGAGCTCCTGGATGAGCTGAGCGATGATCTCCAGGTTGTCCTCGGTAGCCACCACGATGACGGCGTTGGTGCGCTCGTCGGCGGCCACGTTGACGACCTCTTTGAGGGCGGCCCGGGTACTGGTCCCGGTGGCCCCGCCCTCGCCCCGACGGAACCGCAGTTGGCTCACCTGGTCCTGAAGTTGACGGACCCGTCGGCTGTCGCCCGCACTGCCGGCGAAGAGGTCGCGCACCACCTGGGCCACGTCCTCGGCATCGGCGTTGTCGAGGACGAAGACCCGCAAGTCCAAGAGCGCGCCCACGGCCTCGGCGTCCAGTTCGATGACGAGTTGCTCGACGACCTCCAGCGTCTCGGGGGAGGCGCTGACGATGAGGCTGTTGGTCCTCTCATCGGCGCTGATGCGCACCTGCTGACGGGTCGAGGGCTCGGTGGGCGGCTCAGCGGCCTCACCCTCACCACCCCTCCGGGCCATCATCGTCCGAAACCTCTGGGAGCGGGCCTGGGCCGAACTCTCGGCGGCCGACGGCGTGAAGAGCTTGGTCAGGGGGTCCACCAGGGAAGGGGCGTCGGCGTTCTTCAGTGGGAAGAGGCGGACGGTCGCGGTGGTCACCTGGGGGCTGTCCAGGGTCTTGATGATGGTGAGCAGGCGTTTGACGTTGGTAGCGGTGTCGGTGATGACGAGGGTGTTGGAATCGCTGTTGGCCGCCAGGTTGCCGTAGGCGGGCATGAGCTTGGCCAGGTCACGGGCCAGTCGGCCGGCGTCGACGTAGCGCAGGGGCTCCACCCAGTGAATGATGTTGGCCGTGTCGGGAACGTCGTCCAGGGACTCGCCTCGGAGCACGGGGGCGCTGTAGGTGCGGGCCTCGGCCAGGGGCACGATGGTGACGAAGTTCCGGGAGCGAAGCAGCGTCGCCCCCCGCACCCGGAGCACCTCGTTGAGGACGTTGAGGGCCTCATCCACCGTCAGCGGCTCCCGGTTGACGATGGTGACAGTGCCCCCCACGTCGGTGGCCTTGATGACGTTGAGGCCGCTGGCCTCCACGATGGCCTCGATGACGGTGTCCAGCGAAGCGCCCCGGAAGTTGAAGGAGATGCGCGGGGCGGGTTCAGCCGCGGGCTCCTCCCCTGGCGCCTGCTGGCCGGCGTGCTCGGGCTGGCTGCCCTCGGCGACTCCGGCAGCCCGGCCGGGCGGTTCACGGAACGGAGTGGTCTGCTCGGCCTCGTCGGGGGGGCCGGTTTCCTGGGCCGCCGCCCAAGCCGCCGACCAAAGCACACCGAGAGCAAGCGCCAGCAGTACCAGCAGCACTCGTGACCTGTCGGCACACATGGACGTCTCCTCCACTTGTCTACTCTTCATTCGTCCCCCCGCCTCCTGCGACCTCCTCAGGCGGGCTCTCTCCCGGAGCCGGCTCCGGGGCCGCATCCTCGGAACCTGGACCATTCGACTCCTCCTCGCCTGGCGGCTGTCCCATTTCACCAAGACGTCGCTCGCGCAGCCTCCGGACAATCTCGGCGCGGGCGGCGGGAGAGGTCTCGCCTGAGCTGGCAGCCGGGGCGGCCGCACCGGGGGTGCCTGCTGGCGAAGCTCCACCTCCACGGGCCCCCGGCCATCCCCCCCGTCCGCGAACCCGACCGCTGGCCGGACTCGACTCTGAAGACGACGTCGAGAGGCTCGCACCCGAGGCCAGGGTCATCGTCGAGGCCAGTTTGGCGCTTCTCTCGCCACTCAACGTGTAGCCCACCCGGATGAGCTGGTGCTCCTCCCCTTGAGCAAAGGACACTCCCTCGGGCCCGATCGTTTCGAGACGACCGATGGGGGTCTCCGCCCCCAGACTGTAAACACGGGTCACGCCGGTGGCCGCTTCCTCCACCAGGGCCACGGGGGAGCCCCCGCCAAGGACGACGCCGGTGAGGATGTGACCACTCCCGGGCCGGCTGGGCGGCGCTTGCACCCGGACCACCTCCGGCCGGGGTTCAGGACGGGGCGACCGGGCGAACCGGCTGAAGATGTTGCGCTCGACTATGGGCTGGTATTGGGTCAGGAGCCCCTGGGTCTTGCCCCCGGCTTCGTCCGGGGAGTTCTCCAGAGGGGGCCACGGCCCGGCCCCTTCCGTCTCGGGCAGGGTCAGGGTGGTCAGGTAGAGCGACACCTTCAGGGAGCTCCCGGCCGGGTCCAGGCTGTTCACTTCCAGGTTTTTCACCCGCACCGCCTCCTCGCCGGCGGCAAGCTCCACCAGGAAGTGCTCCAGTGCCCCGACCGAACAGGTGAAAGTCAACCCGACGGTGCTCAGCGTGTGGGCGAGCTGTGCCTTGCTGCCCTCCCCGTAGGACCTGCGGCTGGGCCTCTCACTGGCGATGGAGAGTCCGGCCCGGTCAGCGGCCTCCTGCAGGAAGGTCAGGAAGCGACCCTCGCGGGAGCCCACGTCGCCCTCGAGACGGTCGGCCAGGGCGCCGTAGCGGGCACGAAGGGTCTCCTCCCGCTTCACCAGCTCCCGGGAAGCGGAGAGCTCCGTTCGGGCCGCGCTGAGGTCGGCCTTGGTCCTGTGCCAGACCTCGGCCAGAGGCCCTAACACCACCAGGTCGCCCAGCGCCAGGGCCAGGACGGCCACGGCCAGCACAGCCAGAATGCGCTCGCGCTGCTTCATCGCCGTCTCTCCCAGCGTTGGAGCCTGGCCGTGAGGGTGAACTCGTAGCCGAACTGGCTGTCACTTCCGGCCCGGCCCCCCTCTGGGGTGACCTCCGAGAGCAGCTTGTCGGCCTCAGCCAAGCGGGCCACCAGCTCGTAGGCGGCCTGGGGACTGGTGGCCAGTCCCTTGAGGCTGACCCGTCCGTTATCCTTGACCGAAAGGCTGTGGAAGTAGGCCTCGGCGGTGGCCGCCTCGGTCACCTCCGCCAGGAGCTCCAGGGGCAGCGCCCGGTCACCCGTCCAGGGCCGAAGGAGCTCCAACCGACGCTCCACCTCGCGCAGCTCGGCCACCTGGGACGCCAACTCTCTGACCTCCCTCGCCACCCAGGCGTGGGCCAGTCCCCGCAGAGCCAGCAGTGCCAGAGGCACCAGCATGACCACCACGGCCACGCCCGCCGCCAGGGCCCCCAACTGCAGCCGGCGGTAGCGTTCCGTCTGCGCCCGGCGCTCGGCCCGGGAGGCCAGGAAGTTCACCCGCTCCGCTTCCCCTACGATCTCCTGCCAGGCCACTCCCAGAGCAGGGGCAAACCCCACGGGAAGCTCCGCCCTTCGAGTCCCCTCAGGGCGGCCTGAGCAATTGAGCTTGTCGAAGGCCGCCGCCGGGACACCCGCCACCTCATCCGACCGGGTCACTACCAGGCCCAGCGCCTCTACGTCGACACCGGTAGGGGCCTGCACCGGCAGACCCAGCTCCTCCTCCAGGGCCAGCCGCTCCGTCGGCGCCTGCGAAACCAGCACCACCCGGCCCACTCGTTCACCCGGGAACTCCGCCTCGAAAGCACGCAGCGACCGCTGCACCTCAGCCGCGACGGCAGACGTGGCCG
Organism: uncultured Planctomycetota bacterium; assembly: GCA_964536795.1. Lineage (GTDB taxonomy): Bacteria > Planctomycetota > DG-23 > CBDVDV01 > CBDVDV01 > CAZIBA01. Next base: position 4,957 of record CAZIBA010000002.1, read on the forward strand.
GCGTCTTCACCTCCGCGTCCGCCCAGGGACGAGAGGCGCGTCCCGGTGGTGGTGGGCTGCTTTCCCCCGGTACGATGGCCCGGGTGAAGAGGGGCCACTGCTTGCCGATGACCAGTTCTGTTCCCTGCTCTCGCACACAGATCAGGCACACTGCCGCCTGCTCCTCCTGCCAGAGGGGCCGGAGCGCCCGGAAGGCGCTCTGCCCGGTCACGTCCAGGGCCCGGGGTCGGAGTCCGGCCTGGGCCCAAGGCGCCGACGCCTCCTCCACCACCTCCTTCGACGCAGCACAGGCCAGCACAAGGTACTCCGCCTCCTCCTGCGAGTCCGGAAGCCAGCTCTCCGTCCGCGCCCGGACCAGGTGTCCGGCGAAGAGGAAGTCCACACAGGCGTCCTCGGGTGGCAGGGGGAGTTCGTGCTCGCTCTTCAGGGTGGCCATCGCCTCCAGCTCTTCGGCCGTCCCCGCGGGCAGGCGGAGTGCCCGCTGGAAGGTGCGCCCCCGAGGGAGAACGGTGGCCACTTCCCGGGCCCGGAAGCCACGCCTCTCCAGTTCCTCGACCACTCGCACAGAAAAAGCGACATCCTGGTTTTCCTGACCGTCTCCAGCGGGCTCCGAGCCAGTCCCCCTACGAGGGGAACCAGAACGTCCCCCTTCCTCAGGCAGCTCGAAGACCTCGGCCCGCTCGAGGATCAGGGCCGCCCCCCGGCGACGAAGCTCGACGGCAAACACACGCTTCCCGTCCACCTCCAGGCCCAGCACCTCCACCGGGGGCGCCCACCCCCGTCGGCTCAGCACCTCCTGCAGGGACGCCGGACACAGGCGGGCCGCCCGACCCGAGGGCAGTGCCAACAGCCACTCCCTCGACCGCTGCCAGAGCGTCCTGAGCTGCTGGCCAAGCTGACGCAGCGACCCGGAAACCTTCATCCCGTCTCCTCCGCTTCCTCAGCCAGGTCGAAGGGGGCGCCCCAACGGGTGACGTCGCGCCAGTAGATGACCGGGGCGCCTGGCCGGCTGCGGTCCAACACGGCTTCCACTCGAACGAACACGTTGGCCCTCCCGGCCACACCCACGGCGTGGGCGCGGTACTGAAAGCTGCGAGCGGTAACCATGGGCAGAAGCTCGAGGAAGCGCTGGGCTTCCAGCTCCTCCACGTCCAGCAGCCAGGCGACGGAGCTGAAGTCCGCCCCGCCCTGCCTGCGGTAGGCGTCGATGGCCTCGGCCACATCCTCGGTGACCCCGGGCAGTGCGGCCAGCACCGGAGTGGAAGCCGTGCTGACGTTGAGCAGCCCCGGGAACACCTCCTCCTCGGAGACCGTGGCCACGTCCAAGAGATAGGCCAGGGCTTCCCGGTTCTCCCTTTCCAGCAGCGCTGGCGCCTGAACCAGGAGGTCGGACATCGTCTTCGCCGAGGACTGGCCCGAGCCCGCTTGAGGTCCCCCCCCCTGTGAGCCTTGGCCGGTCTGGCCGCCCTCACCTCCGGGGGACGTCGGCGCCCCCTGTTCCTCCGCGCCCATGCGGTCGAGGGCGGCGAACACCTGCTCCACCAGGGGCTGGCCCATTCCCTGGAGCAGCAGCTCACCGGCCTCCTCGCGCGAGGCGGTGAGGAGGTTGAGGCGGGGCTCGCCCTGGTTGTTGACGTTGGGCTCGAGGGAGTGGACGGTCACGTAGGCGGCCAGGCCGCGGTCGAGCTCGCCGTCCTGGTCGTCGTCGGGAGGCGAGGCGTCGCCGTCGTTCTCGCAGGGGTCGAGGATGCCGTTGCCGTTGCTGTCCTCACCGTAGAGGACGGCCGGCGTCACACCTTTGACCAGGAGGAGCTCCTCGAGCGTTTCGAAGGAAGCGTTCTTGGCCCGGTAGGGGGTCTCCAGGGTCCCGTAGTACTCGTCCTCGGCCCCGTAGGGCATTGGGGTGGAATCGGGGTCACGGAAGTCCACGATGGCCTGGGCCAGCTCGTCGGTCATCTCCGGGAGCTCGGCCAGGCTCTCGTAGGAGGCCGTGTTGACGTTGACCTTGGCCCCTTCGTCGATGAGGCCGAAGGTGAGCTCCTGGTCGCTGTCGTAGCGGGCCGAGAGGAGGTAGTAGTAGGCCCGGGACTGACGCGTGGGTGTCTGCCTGGGGCCCCCGCCAGGCGCCTCTTCGATCAGGGGCACGCGACGGAAGTCGTCGGCGTCGTCCAGCAGTGTGGGCGCCGACGGCGTCGAAGGGTCGGGCTGGTAGCTGGCCAGGGCGATGCGGGCGTGGGCCACGGCCGAGGCCGCGGCCAGCCGCGCCTGAGTGACGTCGATGAAGTAGCGGGAGCTGTCCATTTCCAGGGCCATGTCCCGGGCAAAGGAAACGCAGATGAAGCTCACAATGACCAGCACCCAGAGGACGACGATAAGCACCATCCCTCGGTTCCAGGCCCGCTGTCGACGCGCGTGGCTCACGGTGCTACTCCTCCTCCGCTGCCAGCTGCTGGGCAAGGGTGGCCTCGGCCACGGCCGGGGCCGCCACGATGGTGTAGCTGCGGCCCGGGGGACCCCCATCAGCGACGAGCACACCGGCCTCGGGACCCTCGACATCCTGCCACGACCCCAACCGAAAGGTGAGCTTGACCGCCTGGGGGAGGTAGCCCTTGCTGGCCGCATCCCAGGAGCTTTCCCACTCCTCCGCGCCGGTCAGACTGCCCCGGAGCCCCAGCCCTGCCGAAGACCCCACGGCCAGGGGGTCGTAGTAGGTCACCTCGAAACCCACCACCTCGGGGGCCACGAGCACGGCCTCCTCGGAGGACTCGGTCTGGTATTCCAGGTCCGTCTGCTGACGGTCGAGGAGGGGACTGGCCCGGCGGTAGAGGCCCCCGGGCTCGCCGGTCTGAGGGTTGGGCGCCTGCAGCAGGTAGCTGACTTCGGTCAGGGGTGCCCTGGCGGCGGTGGTGACGAAGGTGAGCTGTGAGCCGAGTCCCTGCTCGGTCCCGTCCGCCTCCTCACCCTCGAAGGTGAGGTCGGAGGCCTGGGCGTTGAAGTAGGTCGCCTCGAGCTCCTGCGTCATCCGGTCGGCCAGGGCGCGCACGACCTGCATGCGCACGGCCGCCTCCCCCGCGCGGTCGTACACCGACAGCCCGCCGGTCAGCGCCGCGTAGGCCGCCAGGGCCACGACCGTCGAGATGGTCGTCCCCGCCAACAGCTCGACCAGGGTGAAGCCGGCCCGACGACCTCGGCCACACCAGCGCCAGCGAGCTCGCCCACAGTTCACAGTCCACCTCCCCCCTCGATTGTCTCGGGCAGGAGGTCGAAGTCGGGACGGAGCTCGGTGAGGGTCACCTGGCGCTCACCCCAGACCCCGCCCCAGCTCACCGTGACGGAGACGCGGAGCAGACCTGCCGTCTCGGTATCCTCCAGCAAAAGGCTCCAGCGGGCCTCGGGAAGCGAGGCATCCTCGAAGTCCCCCTCGGTCTCGACGGCGCCCAACTCCTGCTCCAGCATGAGCTCCGCCAGCCTGGCCTCGGCCAGGAGCACGGCCCGGGTGTACTGACCGCCCAGGGCGGCCGAGCGGGCCCCCAGGGCAAAGCCCTGGGAAACTACCAGCACCGCCCCGGCCAGAATGGTGGCCGCCAACAGCACCTCCAGCAGGCTGAAACCGGCCTCCCGCCGTCGCGGCCACGGCCGAAGGCCATGGCCGTTTCGGCGGGCCTGCCCGCCCGAGCCGACGGCGAGGGCGGGACTACCAGTCCTGAGCCACATCGGCCACCTCGAAGAAGACCCGTTCGTCACTGTCGCTCAGTGTGCGGAGCACCACGGCCCGGGCCACCAGCCCGCGCAGCCTGACGTAGTACTCGGACTCATCCTGCACGGTGACGGCCCGGCTGAGGCCGATGAGGGCGTCGTCGCTGGTGCCGTCGGGGTAGAAGGTGATGGCAGCGCCTTCCGAGAGTTCGACCGTTTCGCTCCTCTCCTTCTCCTCGGCGCACCAGGGACCGTTCTCTGCCGGCAACACCTGCAGTCGGGTCAGGACCACCTTGTCGCTCAGGGGTATTTCGAGCACAAGGGGCTCCTCACCGTCCTCGGGAATCTCCTCCTCGCCGTCGTAGCGGGCCTGGGGGCGAAGGACGGTCAGCGCGTCCGGGCCCACCTGGAGCTCCACAGGCTCCCGACGGCTGAGGGCCTCGAGCCGGGCGCGGGCGGCCACGCCCACCACGTCCCGGGCCGCGGAGCGAAGCTCCAGACTCTGGTCCAGGCGCACGAAGTTGGGCCAGACCAAGGCCCCGACCACGCCGACGATGACCACGACCAGGAGCAGCTCCACCAGGGTGAAGCCGGCCTGGCCGCTGGGCCTCACCCCTGGTCGCCCTCCCTGGGGGAGAGAAGGGCGGGGCGAGGGGTGCGGGTGGACGATGGGTGGGCGTCGGGCCATCGCTTCAGTATTCCTCGATCTGGTAGCTGGCGATATCGTCGTCGCCACCCTCTTTGCCGTCGGGTCCGTAGGAGAGGATGTCGAAGCCGTCCTCGTCGTATTCGCCCGGCGAGGTGTAGAGGTACTGGTTCTGCCACGGGTCCAGGGGGACCTCCTTCTCCAGGTACGGGCCCTTGTAGTTGATGGGCAGGGGCTCGCTGGTGGGCTCCACCCGTAGTGCCCCCAAGCCCTGCTCGGTAGTGGGGTAGACGTCGTTGTCCAGGTAGTAGAGCTTGAGGGCGGTCTCGAAGTTCTGGATCTGCTGTTTGACCGCGGCTATGCGGGCCTCCTTGCCCCGACCGATTATCCGGGGGGCTACCACCGCCGCCAGCACACTGATGATGAGCACCACCAGGAGAAGCTCGATCAACGTGAAACCGGCGGTCCGCCGCCGGAACCGGCGCCCTGCCGGGGCCTGTTCTTTCCCACCTGCTTTGCCTCGCATTGTCGTTTCCTTTCCTTGGCGGCCTCTCAGGCAAGCCCGCTCGACCCGGGGACGCCGGCTACTGCACCAGGGCGCTGATGGTAAAGACCGGCATAAGCAAGGCGAAGACCACGAACCCCACCAGCATGGCCATCAGCACGATGAGGGCCGGCTCCATCAGGGAGACCAGCACCGTGAGGGTCCGCTCCACCTGGGCGTCCAAGCTGTCGGCGATGCGCTCCAGGACGGCCGGCAGCCTGGCCGACTGCTCACCGACCGCGATCATCTCCACCACCGTGGCCGGGATGACCCCCGTGGCCCGGAGCGGCTCGGCCAGACTCTCACCCTGGCGCACGCTCTCGGTGCAGCCCTCGACGGCCCGCTCCAGAATGACGTTTCCCGTGCCCCCGCCGGCGATGCTCAAGGAGCGAAGCACCGGCACGCCCCCGCCCAGCAGCAGCCCCAGCGTCCGGGTGAAGCCGCCGACCCCCGCCTGGGTCACCAGAGTCCCCAGCAGCGGGAGCCGAAGCTTCAGCCGGTCCACCAGCTCCTGGCCCCGCGGCGTCTCCCGGAAATGCCGGTAGAGGAAGACAACCAGCACGGCCCCGGCCAGCACCAGCGCCCAGTAGCTGCTGACCCAACGGCTGAGGGCGAGCAGCATCCTGGTAGGGGTCGGCAGCACCCCCTGCATCTGAGCGAAAATGAGTTCGAAGCGGGGCACCACCCAGACCATCAGCCCGGTCACGGCCACCGTCCCTACCGATAGCACGGCCAGGGGGTAGGCCAGGGCCGTCTTGGCCCGACCGGCCAGTGCCTGGCGCTTCTCCCGGAAGAGGGCGATGCGCTCGAGGGCCGCTGGCAGGAAGCCACCGGCCTCGGCCGCCTGCACCATGTTCACCTCCAGGGAGGAGAAGTAGTCGGGGTGCCGGGCCAGGGCCGCGGCCAGGGCGGCCCCTTCGGCCACGTCGGCCTCCAGGGCGGCCAGGAGGGCGGAGAAGCCGGGGTGACTGCTCTGGGCCCCGATGCTGGCCAGGGAGGCAAGCAGGGGCACTCCTGCATCCAACAGGTCGGCAAGCTGACGGTAGACCTGGGTGACGTGCTGAGGGCGAAGACGACGACGGAGACCCGGCCAGGCCCCGGCCTCCTCGGCGGGTACGGCCGGTGCGATCTCGACGGGGAAGAGCTCCTGGCCTTCCAGTCTCCCCAGCACGGCCTCGCGGCTCTCACCGGCCAGCACACCGGTGACGGTCTCCCCCCGGGCGGTCTTGGCGCGGTAGCGGAAGCGAGCCATAGCCTATCAGCCTCCCCCGCCCGGAACGGTGGTGGGGCCGGGGACGTCGGGTGTGAGGGGGACATCGTCCAGCGGGGTAGTGTCCTCCTTGGTCACCCGGTAGAGCTCGTCCAGGGTGGTGCCGCCGGCCAGGACCTTCTCCCAGACCGCCTGGCGGAGCGAGCGTGCCCCGTGGGCCAGGGCGTACTGCTTGATGTGGTAGCTGCCCTCCCGCTCCAGCACCATGTCCCGGATGTGCTCGTCCAAACCAATGAGCTCGAAGATGCCCTGACGGCCGTAATAACCGGTCTCCCTGCAGTGTCGGCAGCCGGCCCCGTGGTAGAGGGTCACGTCAGAGCGGTCGGTGAGCTCCCGCAACCGGGCCACCCGCTCGGCCGAGCGGTCCTCCTCCCGACACTCCGGACAGATGAGCCGCACCAGGCGCTGGGCCATCACCGCCTCCACGCTGGAGGCCACCAGGTAGGGCTCGATGCCCATGTGCAGCAGTCGGGTCAGGGCGCTGGCCGCGTCGTTGGTGTGCAGGGTGGAGAAGACCAGGTGACCGGTCATAGCGGCCTGGGTGGCGATCTCGGCCGTCTCCCGGTCACGGATCTCACCGACCATGATGACGTCGGGGTCGTGACGCAGGATCCGACGGAACTCCTCGGCGAAGTCGAGGCCGATGGCCGGACGCACCTGAATCTGGTTGATGCCGTCGAGCTGGTACTCGATGGGGTCCTCGATGGTGATGACCTTGAGTTCCGGGGAACGCAGCTTCTCCAGGGCCGCGTACAGGGTGGTGGTCTTGCCGCAGCCGGTGGGACCGGTGACCAGAACGATGCCGTGAGGTCGGGTGATGAGGTCCTGGAAGAGGGCCAGGGTGTGGTGGTCCATCCCCACCTCCTCCAGTGAGAGTAAGAGACTGGCCTTGTCCAGGAGTCTCAGGACCACCCCCTCACCGAAGAGCATGGGGATGACGCTCACCCGTACGTCGATCTCCCTGCCGCTCAGCCTGAGGGTGATGCGGCCGTCCTGAGGGAGACGCTTCTCGGCGATGTCCAGGCCGGCCATTATCTTGATTCGGCTGACGATGGCGTTCTGGAACTGCTTGGCCTGGGGGGGCACGTTGGCTTCCTGGAGCACACCGTCGATGCGGTAGCGGATCTGGAGTTCCTTCTCGAAGGGCTCGACGTGGACGTCGGTGGCCCGCAGGCTCAGGGCCTCCAGCAGCACCTGGTTGACGAAGCGGATGAGGGTGGCTCGTTCGTCAAGGTGGGAGAGGTCCTCGGCCCCGGAGATCAGGGCCCGCTCCGCTTCCTCCAGGAGCTCCACGGCCTTGCCGTTCTCCTGCATCAGGGTGTCCACCGTGTCGGCGCCGACACCGTAGTAGGTGGCGATGGCCGAGCGGATGTCGGAGCGGGAGGCGATGACCGGCTGCACCTCCCGCTCCAGCAGCGTCCGCAGCTCGTCGAAGAGACGGATGTCCAGGGGGTCGGCCGTGGCCACCAGGAGCTTCCCGTCCACAAGGTCCACGGGGAAGACCTGGTTGCGGAAGACCAACCGGCTGGGCATCATCTCCAGGAGGTCGGGGGCAGGGGTGAGTTCGGACAGCTCCACGTAGGGGATGCCCAGCTGCTCGCTCAGGGCCTCCAGGGCCTGCTCCTCGGTTATCAGCCCCAGGCGCACCAGTGAGGCCCCGATGCGCTCCTGGTGTTCCTGCTGGGAGCGCAGCGCCTCCTCCAACTCGGCCTCACCGATGACGCCCTTGCCGACCAGTATCTCACCCAGATTCATCGTTCCCCCGCTCAATCGTCCGTCGGTCCCTGCCGGTCAGGGGTCGCCGACGCGGTCAGTCCAACACGTTCTGCACCACCAGGACGGCTTCCTGACGAACGGTGACCAGTTCCTTCAGTTGGGCCTGCAGCTTCTCCCGCTTGGCAGCGATGTCCTTCATCGCCTTGCGGTACTTGGCCAGAGCTTCCTTCAACTGCTCGGTCGTCGTCCCCTCGGCACTGAGGAGCTCACGGAGCTCCTGGCCGGCTTGCCGTTCCTCGTTGTCCAGAGCCAGCAGTCCCTTGATGGGCTCAGACAGTACGGCCCACTCATCCTCGGACGCGCCCAGGCTCTCTTGGACTTGAGTGAGCCGACGTTCCTGCATCCGCTGCATCCACTCCGCCCGCTGCTCCGGGGTCATGTCCCGGCCCATCCAACCGCCTCGGGCCCTCGCCGCCCCCTGCTGCTGAGCCAGCACGGCCCCGGCCAAGATGGCCACCAGCGCCACCAAAACCAACGCTCTACGTCCCATCGTCCCGCTCCTCTACTTCGACTGCCGCTCGTCACTCGCCTCCGACCCCACGGCCGGTACCCGGCGCTGGACCAGCGAGGCACTCATCTCCTTCAGCTCCTCTTCTCCAATCTCACCCACCACCGTCGTACGAACCCCCGCCGACCCCTCCACGCCGACGAGTCGGCGGACGAAGACCATACCCCGCACCCGACCCACCTGAAGCTCTATGCCCTCCCAATTCTCGGCCTGGAAGTCACCCGCTCCGCTCGGACCGACGTCCCGGTCGCGCGACTCCTGTGGCCGGCGGCCCCTCGACTCCGCTCCGGACAGGCCCCCCCTGTGTGGGCGCCCCTCGCCTCCCGATGAGGGGTCCCCTCCCCGGGACCCCACCGGCCGGCCGGTGGGTGGGCGGCCCGAGCCTTGCGACCCCGTACGGGCCTCGCCAGGCGATGGTGCTTGGCCTTCCCGCCGAGGGCCGCTCTGGTAGAGGGAGATCTCGCTCAGGCCGTCGGTGTACCCGATCCGCACCGCTCCCATCGGAGCCAGTTGCCCGTACTCCATCTCCACGAAGCCCACCGGCACCTTGACCGGAACCAGCACCGGCGCCTCGACGGCTCCCACCAGCTCGGCCAGGGTCTCGAACCGGCGGACCCTGGGTCGCGACCCGCGCCCGACGTGGGCTCCGGGTGGCTCGGCCTCACCGGGTCCGCTGCTCTGGGCTGCTGGCTCCGGGGGGACGGCGAAGAGCTCGTCGTCGAACCGGGCGGGGAAAGAAAGCTCGGTGAACTCGTAGGCCAGCACGGCTTCCCCCGCAGGGGAGGTCTTCTCCATCTTCAGGCCAAGGTGGTGCTCCAGGTCAACCCAGACTTGCACCTGAGGCCGGTGGGCGCGGGCACTGGAGACGCGCAGCACCGTGCAGGCGCGACCCAGGAACTCCTCCCGACCGCGGTCCTCCACCCGGTAGTTCCGAAAGACCAGGTCCAGGTGACGCCACGGCTCCCGGGAGGTCCTCCGGGCCCCCCGCTCCTTCCAGGTCCCAGGCTCCCGGGCCGACCACGTCCAGCTCCGGTCGCCCACCCTGATGAAGATGCGCCTCGGCTCCCCCTCGGGGTTCAACGTCTCCAGACGGAGCCGCTCCCGTCCGTCACGGTGGAGTCGCACCTGTTCCTCCCCCCGCCACCAGCCCCCCGTCGCCCGTCGGACGCCCTGGTAACGGAGACCGGGCTCCCCTTCGACCATCAGTCGAAGCAGCTCTTCAGCACCGGACGCCGATGCCGGCCGACCGACCTCAGCCGACGGTTCGGCCGCCCCCACCGGACCCGTCACCGGCCAGCAAACCACCGACAGCGCTGCCAGAAGCAGCACAGCTCGTCTACCAGACCTCATCACCACCCCATGACACGGCCAGAACCATATCCTCAGGCAGGACGTTGCCAGCGTCGTAGGCCAGGTGGACCTCACCCAGCGTGTCCAGGTCGGACTCGGCAAGGGCAGCCAGGCCGGATTCCACCGGCGAAGGCGCTGGGACAACCGCAGTGGGGAGGTCCTGTGGCCCACTGTGCTCCGTAAGGAAAAGCGTCCACACACCCACCACCAGCAGTACCGACGCCGCTGCAAGGACAGCCCTCAGGGCTACCTGTCGGCGCCTGGCCAGCCGCCGACCGGCCACCGCCTCCGGAGCCAAACTCCGGGCCACCCCGAGCCAGAGCGCTTCGGGTGCCCCTTCCCTGGGGACCGACTGAAGCAGTTCCTCCAGCCGCTCCTCCGCTGTCCCTCCAGCACCGTCCGGAGAGACTCGGTCCGGCTCGTCCGCCATGACCACCCTCCCTAAAGCAGCTTCCTGAGCCTGTCTGACAGTCTCTGATGCGCCCGGCTCAGACGGCTCTTGACCGTCCCCACCGAGCGTCCGATGACCTGGGCGACCTCCTCGTAGCTCAGGCCTTCGAAGTAGCGCAGCACGACGACGGTGCGCAGCTTGACGCTCAGCGCCGCCACCGCCTGGGCCACGATCTCGGCCTCCTCCGCCGACTCCACGGCCGACTCCACCGGACTGCTTCCCCTCTCCTGCGCACCTGTGACCGTGCCCCCTCCCGGCCCCTCACCCTGAGAAGAGCGGAACCGGAAGTCCAACAGCCAACGCTCCCGGCCACGCCGACGCACCTCGTCGGTAGCCCGGTTCGCGGCCACCCGGTACAGCCAACTGGAGAAGCGAGAGCGAAACCGAAACTGCCCCAGACGCTCGTAGACCTGCACAAAAACGTCCTGGGTGACGTCCTGGGCCAGCTCGGCGTCCCCGGTAATCCGGTAGGCCGTGTTGTAGACCTTGTCCTTGTACCGTTCGTAGAGCGGGCGGAAGGCCCCCGCCGTGCCTTCTCGAAGCACCCGTTCCACCAGCACCCGGTCCGGGTCGTCCCCCGCCGGGGACTTCTCGGTCGCGGCCCCTCTTCGCTCCCTGTGGTCGCTTCGACTCGACTCAGCGTCCTGGCCTGCTCTCATACCACCCCCTGCGACCGTCTTTTGAGACGTATGCCACGGTCCTGAGGTTCCTCGCAAAAACCCCCACCCCGCCGACCCCCACACGACAAGCTCACCACCCCCGGCACCCTCACCCTTCCCCTCTCCCTGAGGGAAAGGCGTGGGGGTGAGGGCAGCGGGACGGCGCTCCCGAGGCCGGCATTATAGCCACTCCCGGCCCGGCTCCGCCAGCACCAGGGAGGCTTTTTGCCTTGCGCCCTCCGACCGGCCTCTGTAGTGTGAGGGCGTTTCCGTGGACCGAGGGGCCTGCTTCAACGTCGCAGGTCGGGACCTCCTGCTTTGGGGGTGGTCGCATGAACTACGTCTACATCACCGTGGGGGTGATCCTGGTCGTCCTGGGCGTGGTGTCGCTGGTGTTCAGCGGCCGTTCCTGGACGGAGAAGACCACGGTGACCATCCCCACACCGGTGGTGAGGGTGACGCTGCCGGCCGAACGGGAACGCCACTGGCCCGTTCCTCCCACCGTGACCTGGGGGGCCATCGTGGTGGGGACGCTGCTGGTGGTCCTGGGGGTGGTGGTCACGAAGCTGCCCACCGGCGACCAGCGAGACACGGGAGTCTGAGAGGCAACTGGAAGACGAGCTGCTCGTCAAGCTCGCACCTCGCCTTGTTGGGAGTCAACTATGAAGTCCATCGACCTGTCTAAGCTGTCACTGGCCGCGCCACCCAAGCTCCGCGAGCTGGTGCTGGACCCGTCCCAGCGAAGCCAGGCTCCCTGCTGTGTGCTGCGGCCTGCGGGGGTCGTCTCGGCGGGGCGACCGAACCGGAGCACCGTCGAGAGCCTGGTGCGCGGCTTGGTGCAGCTCGGCGCCACCCTCCCCCTCACCGAACTGCTCTGCGTGCCCGACGGCAACCAGGACGAAGAACACGCCCGGCCCTGGGTCGAGGGGCTCCCCTCCCGCCGGGACCGTACACGGTCGCTTCTGGGACGTCTGCTCAGGGCCCTCAAGGAGGGCCAGGACTTCGCCGGCCTCATCCGCCTGCACGAGCCCGACATCCCCCAGTGGCTCCCGGCACTGGCCCGGCGCCCCCTGAAGCACGGCGTCAGCGCGACCCTGTTTATGTCCAAAGACCCCCTGCTGCTCCTGGCCGTGGAGTCGGCCGGGGAGGTCCGCTGCTACTCGCCCGAGGAAGCCGTCCTCCAGCAGGTGGCCGAGCTGGCCCCCATGGCCGGCCTGGAGCCCGCCGAGATGGCCGCGGCCGGGCAGCCAAACGAAGGCCCCACGTAGCCCGATGGCCAGGAAGAAAGCACCCGAGCTCAGTCCCGCCCAGTACTTCTACGACACCGTGGGCATCTCCACCCACTTCCTCCCGGCCGCCCAGGGCGAATCGCTCTACGACGCCGTCGAGATGGTGAGTGAAGCCGGCTTCGGCGGCTTCGAACTGGTGCCCGCCGACTTCCAGGGCGTCATCGGCAGCCCCACCACCATCCGGAACGTCGGCCTCTGGCCCCGCACCTTCTCCAAGGCCGACCGACGACGACTCCGCCAGGCCTTCTCCTGCTTCAACAACGTCACCATCCACGCCCCCCACCTGGGGGTGAACGTCGCCAGCATCAACCCGGGCTGGCGGGAGGAGTCGCGCCGGCTCTACTTCGAGTGCCTGGAGCTGGCCGTGGACCTACACGTCAAAACCGTCACCTTCCATCACGGCGGGCAGACCCAAGGCTTCATCGCACCGCAGGAAGACATCGTCGAACACTGCACCGATTTCGCGCGTGAAGCCACTAAGTTCGCCAGGCAGCACGACCTCGCCCTGGGCTACGAGGTTGGCAGCTTCCCCATCATCGAAGCGGCCATCAAGGCCTGTCGAAGCAAGCGCTTCGGGGTCAACGTGGACATGGGCCACGCCGTGATGGGTGGGCTGGTGCCTGAGGAATGGGTGAAAAGGCTTCCTGGGAAGACGGTCGAGGTGCACATCAACAGCGTGACCAAGGACTGGTCGGGCTTCATCGAGCACCAGCCCCTGGACCGAAACAACTGCATCGACTACGAAGCGGTCTTCGGCGCGCTCTTGGACGACGGCTTTACCGGCCCCTACATCTTTGAGCTCCGCGGGCTCGACATCCCCGACACCATCGACATCTGCCTACGCGCCCGCGACACCCTCGCCGAACTCATCGACGCACTCACTCACTGAGCGGAACGCGTCACCTGGCAAAGTTCCTCGGTTTTTCCGAGCGTTTTCTGTTGCGCGGTGTCGATGTAGGGAGTATATATATGTATAGGAAATCCGATGCCGG
>CAZIBA010000003.1:0-17478 GCA_964536795.1 uncultured Planctomycetota bacterium
AATCTCATGGGTATCCCGACACCCCCCGTCGATGAGCACACCGACCACGCCCTTGGCCACCGCCGACAGGGCCACGCTCGAACCCCACAGCCCCACCTCCAGCCCGCTCATGTCGATGACCAGGAAGTCTCCGGGCCGGGCCTCCTTGAGGTAAGGGTAGGGGCACTTCTCGCGGTACCAGCGCCCCTCATACTCCGCGTACTGCTCGGGGGTGAGGTGAGGGACGGTCTCAGCCGAAGGAACGTAGCGGGCGGTGACCGCCCGACCGGCCGCCCTCGCCCCCGGCCAGACGGGCCGAATGACCTGGGAGACAAGACCTACGTCACGGTGGTTGGCTGCGTCCATACCGTCAGAGACGTCCGCCACCCGAAGCTGCTGATAGAGAGCCAGCAGTTCATTCGACACACTCACCTGGAGACTCCTTTCCATGGATGAGTCCGAAAGCTGACAATCGTCGGCGGCAAAGATAGCGGTCTGGAGAGGACCAGTCAAGCAAGGTCCGTCACCGGGGGTGGCGTAGAGTCGGTCTGAGCGGATTTGCCCGGGAGCGTCGCCGCGAACGACTCGGGTCTTGCCTCTCCGCGCCCCGACACCTATACTGCTCGCCACAACCGTGCTCTGACTCGCTCTCGCAAAACCAGGGAAGGACGACACTGTGACTGCCTTCGACATCATCCTCAGAGGAGGAACCGTTTACGACGGCAGTGGGGGCGACCCCCAGCAGGCCGACGTAGGCATCAAGGGGGACCGCATAGCACGGACCGGCGACCTGAGCGACGCCCAGGCCCCCACCGTCGTCGACGCCTCCGGTCTGGCCGTCGCCCCGGGGTTCATCGACATCCACACCCACAGCGACTTCTTCTCGCTCCTGGTCCCCGGGGGTGAGAGCAAAGTGACCTCCGGTGTGACCACCGAGCTCCTGGGGAACTGTGGCGGCTCGGCCTTCCCCCTGCGGGGACAGGCCAAGGAGCGGGCCCAGCAGGTCTACGGAGATTACGGCCTGGCCATCGAGTGGGAGGACATCGCCGGCTACTTCGAGTACGCTCGGAGCGTGGGCTACAGCATCAACCGCGCCTGCCTCACCGGACACGGCACACTGCGGGCCCTGGCCGTAGGCTACGGCGACCAGGCCCCTACGGCCGAGCAACTGGAACAGATGAAGCGCCAACTGGCCCAGTGCCTGGAGCAGGGCTCCGTGGGTCTCTCGACGGGCCTCATCTACCCCCCCGGCTGCTACGCCCGTACCGAGGAGATCATCGAGCTGGCCAAGGTGGTCGCCCGCTACGACGGCCTCTATGCCAGCCACGTCCGTGGCGAAGGCGAGCGGGGCATCCAGGCCATCGAGGAACACCTCCGCATCACCCGGGAGGCCGGCGTACGGAGCGAGATCTCCCACATCAAGTGCTCCGGCAGGGCCAACTGGGGGAATCTGCCCCGCTACCGGGAACTCATCGAGCAGGCCCGGGCCGACGGCGCCGACGTCACCGCCGACCGCTATCCCTACACCGCCAGCTCCACCAGCCTCAACACCGTCTTTCCCGACTGGCTGCACGCCGACGGCATCGAAGCCGAGCTCGCCCGCCTCCGCGACCCGGACACCCGCCAGGCCCTCCACCGCCACGTCCAGGAGCAGCACCCCGAGGACGAACGCGAGTACTGGCGGTCCATCCTCATCTCCTACGTCAGCTCCCAGGAGAACAGGCACTTCGAGGGAATGAGCGTGGCCCACGTGGCCGACACGATGGGAGAGACCCCCGTGGACGCTTGTTTGAAACTGCTCCTGGCCGAACGCTGCAAGGTCAGCGCCATCTTCTTCTCCATGTCCGAAGACAACCTGAGGGAAATCTACACCTGGCCCTTTGTCATGGTCGGCTCCGACGCCGGCGTCCGCAGTACCGAGGGACCCACCCGCACCGGCAAGCCCCACCCCCGGGCCTTCGGCACGCCCGCCCGTTTCCTCGGGCGTTACGTGCGTGAGGCCAAGGTCGTCTCCCTGGCCGAAGCCGTTCGCAAGCTCACCAGTCTCCCGGCCCAGCGCATCGGCCTGCGGGACCGGGGCGTACTCCAGGAGGACTCCTTCGCCGACGTGGTTGTGTTCGACCCGGAGACGGTGAGCGACCGGGCCACCTTCGAAGACCCGTTCCAGTACTCCGTGGGCTTCCGCCACGTGCTGGTGAACGGCGTGCCCGTCATCAGCGACGGGGAACACACGGGCGTTCGTCCCGGCCGCATCCTCTCACCCGACCCGTCTAAGAGGACAGGTGAATGAGGGACCTGCCAGTCATCGGCATCACCGTCGGGTATCGGGAGGACGACCGTCCCACCTGCTCGCTCCCCGTCACCTACGTTGACAGCGTGGTGCTGGCCGGCGGGCTGCCCCTGCTCCTTCCTCCCGTCAAGGACGATCGCGTCATCGACAAGCTTCTCGAGCGGGTCTCCGGCGTCCTCTTCACCGGCGGGCCCGACGTGGACCCCGCTGCCTACGGCCAGGAACCACATCCCAAGACCCAGCCCCTCCACCCCAGGCGAAGCAATTTCGAACTGGCCCTGGTCAGGTTGGCCGTCGGGCGGGGGCTGCCCGTGATGGGCATCTGTCTGGGCTGCCAGATGATAAACGTCGCCCTCAGAGGAAGCCTCCACCAGCACCTGCCCGACCACGTCACCTCTCCCCTTCCCCACAGTCCGGACGAGGCCGGCAAGCGGACCTACCACCGGGTGACCATCGACCCCGATTCCCGACTGGCCGGCATCGTCGGGGCCACGGAACTGGAGGCGAACAGCTCCCACCACCAGTCCATCCGCAGCGTCAGCCCCGAGCTTCGGGCCGTGGCCTGGTCCGAGGACGGCGTCATCGAAGGGGCGGAGGCCGTTGACGACCGCTTCATCCTGGCCATCCAGTGGCATCCGGAGAACCTGGCGGCCGAGCGGGCTCAGCACTTGGCCCTCTTTCGGGCCCTGGTGGAGGCGGCCCGTCGATCCGCCGTAACGGACCCGGAAGCCTGATTTTGCTTGCGGTGGTCGCAGGCAAGGGGTAGGCTGTCAAGCAGGTCAGCCGGGGAGCAGAGGAGGGAGAAGAGAGGATGAGAAGACGTTCCTTCGTGACCTGGTTCCTGCTGTCGGTCCTGTTGGTGGGGGCCTGGGGGTCCTTGGGTGGCCTGATGCTTCTTGCTCAGGAGGGGGCCCTGGGAGGCCCCGTCGAGGAGGAGGTGGCCGGGCAGCGCGAACAGGCCGCCGACCCGGGGCCGGCGGTCAGCGCACCGGAGGTCATATACGAAGGCGAGGGGGTCTCGACGGAAGACCAGAAGGGGAGACGGTGGGGCAACATGAACTGGTTTGCCCTCTACCTGGTGCTGGCCGGACCGGCGACCTACTTCGTGTTCCGAGGCGTCTCCCGCTGAGCAGCCGGTGGGCGCCGATTCGCCTCTGAGTCACGGGCGGAAGGAGGACTGTCGTGAGAGCTTTGACCGTATTGGTGGTGGCCTTGGTCGTGTGCAATCTGCTTCTGGTGGGGCTTCTGCTTTCGGAGCGGGGCTCGCTCAGCATCGTGCCCACGGCCGATGCCCAAGTCCTCTCCCGGGGGGGCAAGTACCTGGCCGTCACCGGGAACTACACCAGCAGCAGGATGTGCCTCTACCTGATCGACGAGACCAAGGATCGCATGCTCATCTACGTTTGGGACGACACCAAGAACGTCCTGCGCCGACTGACCTACACCGACCTGCGCGAGGACTTCGAGCGGGGCGAGCGGACCGTGGAGACGTCCCGGTAGCAGCACCCGGGCGGCCCCCGGAGGACGACTGTCCACCGCGACGGCTCCGCCTTGCAGTGACGGTCCGAGGAGCGGCATCCGCCAACCCGGGACCGGTCTGCCGGCGAGGGACATCGCCGGTGCCGATGGAGAACGTCGATGGACGTGGTCAACCTGGTCAAGGAGAAGGCCCGGGCCGAGCGCCGACGCATTGCCTTGCCCGAGGCCCTGGACGAGAGGACCCTCCGGGCCGCTGTCACCGTCTCCGAGGAGGGACTGGCCGACCCCCTGCTCGTCGGCGACGAGGCCGCCGTGCGAAGGAGGGCGACCGAGCTCGGTCTCTCCCTCGCTGGCGTGGGGTTGTTGGATCCCTCGGCCCACCCCCGCCTGGGTGACCTGGTCCAAACCCTCCACGCCTTGCGCAAGCACAAGGGGATGACTGAGAAAGAGGCGGCCCAGCTCGTCCTTGACCCGGTGCACTTCAGCGCTCTGCTGGTGCGAAGTGGGGAGGCCGACGGGTACGTGGCCGGCGCCGTCAACTCCACCTCCGACACTTTCCGTCCGGCCCTCCAGATCGTCAAGCCGGCCCGGGGTGTGACGCTGGTCAGCGCCTACTTCATAATGGTGCTCCGCCACGAAGAGACCGATGGCGACGGTGTGCTTCTCTACGCCGACGCCGGACTCGTGCCCGACCCCGACGCCGAGGAACTGGCTGAGATAGCCCTCTCCTCGGCCCACACGGCTCAAACCCTTCTGGAGATGGAGCCCCGTGTGGCCCTGCTCAGTTTCAGCACCAAGGGCAGCGCTCGTCACCCCAGCGTCCGGAAGGTGGTCGAGGCCACTGAGATCGTCCGTGACCGCGCTCCCGGACTCCTGGTTGACGGTGAGCTCCAGGTCGACGCTGCTCTGGTCCCTGAGGTGGCCGAGCGAAAGGCCCCCGGCTCGCCCGTCGGCGGCCGGGCCAACGTGCTCATCTTCCCCGACCTCAACGCCGGCAACATCGGCTACAAGCTCACCGAACGTCTGGGTGGGGCCCTGGCCATCGGCCCCCTCTCCCAGGGTCTGGCCCGCCCGGTGAACGACCTCTCCCGGGGATGTTCCGCCCGGGACATCGTGAACGTGGTGGCTGTGACCGCGGCCGCGGCCAACCAGCCGCCTCCGTCGAACGAAGGGTCCGGGTCCGCCTCCTGAGCCGCCGACCGGGTCCGAGCGGCCGGGCCCCCCGGGACTTCCCCTTCGTGACCTGAGGAGACGGACGATGAAGCGGGCTGTATACCCCGGCACCTTCGACCCCATCACCTACGGCCACTTGGACGTCGTCCGCCGGGGGGCCCAGGTCTTTGACGAGGTACTGGTGGGGGTGAGCCAACATCCCGAGAAGCGCCCCCTCTTCGCCCTGGAGGAGCGGGCCGAAATGGTCCGTCGGATGGTGGCCGACCTGGCCAACGTCTCGGTGGAGACCTTCTCAGGCTTGGCCGTCGACTTCGTCAGGTCCAAGGATGCCCGCGTGATCCTCCGGGGCATCCGCACGGTGAGCGACTTCGAGTACGAGTTCCAGATGGCGCTCACCAACCGTCAACTGGCCCCGGAGCTGGAAACCGTCTTCGTCATGAGCGACCAGCGCTACGCCTTCTTCAGCTCCAGGCTCATCAAGGAGGCCGTCGCCCGCGGGGGTGACGTCTCGGCCTTCGTGCCCGAGGCGGTCGCTGGCGCCCTGAAGGCCAAGCTCCGGCAGCAACCGCCCAGCTGACGGCCGCGGGGACCGACAGAGAGGCCGGGCACGGTCAGCCGTCGCCCCTCAGCTCCTCCCGGATCAGTCGGGCCCGGGCCCCCGCCCGTTCCTCACCGGCGAGCTCACGCCCCTCCCGCTTCTGCAGATGGGCCGGCTGGACCAGCAGGAAGAGACGGTTCACCGTCTCGATGGGCGGCCTGTTGATGATGCCCAGGTGAAGCCCCATGCGCACGGCAGAGAGCAGGTGGAGCGCTTCTTCACTGCCCATCCGTCGGGCGTTGGCCAGCAGCCCGCAGGCCCGCCAGATGCGGTCCTCCAGGCTGTTCCGGCTGTCCCGCAGCAGGGCCTCACGGGCCTTCCGTTCGTAGAGCACGATCTGGGGCACCACGCTCCCCAGGCGCTCCAGTATCTCCGCTTCGCTCACACCCAGGGTCACCTGGTTGCTGATCTGGTAGAAGTCCCCGGTGGCCTGGGTCCCTTCACCGTAGAGCCCACGAACGGCCAGGTTGATCTTGAGCACGGCCCGGAAGACCTTCTCCATCTCCCCGGTCATGACCACAGCGGGCAGGTGGAGCATCACCGAAGCCCGCATCCCCGTCCCCACGTTGGTGGGACAGGCCGTCAGATAGCCCAGCCGTTCGGAGAAGGCGTACTGGACCTGCTCGCTCATCAACGAGTCCAACGCGTCCAACTGACGCCAGGCCCCCACCAGGTCCTCGCCCGAGCGGATGACCTGCATGCGCAGGTGGTCTTCCTCCAGGGTCATGACGCTGAGGGCCTCGTCGGTGGAGAAGCTCACCCCCCGCTCGCCCTCGGCTTCGGCGTGCTCCCGACTGATGAGTCGGCGCTCCACCAGGAAGGACAGGTCCAGCTCGCTCAGCGTCTCCAGGGCCAGGTGCACGTGCTCGGCCGGGTCCAGACAGGCCTCCAGGCCGTCGTGCAGGAGCTCGACGAGTTCCTGTCGCCCCTCCTCCGAGAGCCGACTGAGGAAGTTGTGCTGGGCGATGTTCCGGGCCAGGCGCACCCGGGAGCTGATGACGATGTCAGCGTTGCCACCCCCTCCCCGCAACCACTCACCGGTCTGACTCAGCAGCTCATTCAGGGTCACCCGGCGGGTCCTCCATGTGCTGGATGCGGTCACGGAGCAGGGCCGCCTGCTCGTAGTGCTCCTGGTCCACGGCCCGGCGCAGGGCCTGGTGCAGTCGGCGGAGCTCGGCCCGCCGGGCCACCTGGCTGTCGGCTCCCCGAGGCACCTTGCCCAGGTGGTGGGTGGCTCCGTGGATCTTCTTGAGCAGGTCGGTCATCGAGTCACCGAAGACCTCGTAGTCGTGAGGACACCCCAGCCGACGCTGACTGTGGAAGTCCATGAAACTGGCCTGACAGTGGGGACAGACCAGCCGGGCCATCTCGGCGATCTGACGGGCCGAGTTCTTCACCAGACCGGTCAGGAAGTCGGTCACCGTCACCTGACCCTTGGCCTTGGCCTTGGCGCACTCGTCGCAGAGATGAAGCTCCCGGCGCTCACCACCAACGATGTCGGTGATGTGCCAGGTGGCTTCGTTCTTGTTGCAGATCTGACACTGCATGACGTGAACCCCTCACCCGACCTCGTCAGCCGACCTACCACCCGTCAGTGTATCAGCACACCCGCGTCCGGACAAGCCACTCCGGTCAGGTGCTCCGGCAGCGGCTGATGTAGTTCATGCAGAACTCATCCACACCGAGCAGGGCCTCGGCGGCCGCCACCACCTCGGGGAAGCCTTCGGCCGTGGGGTCGGCGATGGCCGCGTCGAGCCCGGCTGCCAGCAGCATCGCCAGGAAGGTCTGGTTGAGCAGCCGACGGGCGGGCAGACCGAAGCCGATGTTGCTCAAGCCACAGATGATGTGGGCCTCGGGGAACTCCGCCCTGATCCGGGCCACAGCCTGCAGGACCTCCCTCCCCTGGGTGTGGTCGGTGGCCAGGGCCGAGATGACCGGGTCGAAGTACAGCCGCTCCAGTTCCACCCCGGCGATCGACGCGCGCTCGGCTATCTTGCCAGCCACCCGCAGACGTTCCTCGGCCGTTCGGGGCATCCCGCTCTCGTCCATGGTCAGGGCCACCACGGAAGCCCCACTCTCGACCACCACCGGGAGCAGGGCCTCGAGGCGCTTCTCCTCACCGGTGATGGAGTTCACCATGGCCGCCCCCTGGTGCACCTGGACCGCCCGGCGGAGGGCCTCCGGCCGGGGACTGTCCAGACACAGGGGCAGGTTCACCGCCGGCTGCACGGTCTCCACCAGCCAGACCAGGTCCTCGGGCTCACTATCCAGCGAAGCCCCGGCGTTCACGTCCAGCACCCGGGCCCCGGCCTCGGCCTGCACTTGAGCTTCCTTCACGATGACCTCACCGTCGCGGGCGAGTATGGCCTCGGCGATGGGCCTCCGACTCGAGTTGATGCGTTCACCGACGATGAGCACCCCTGGCATCCTTCCCCTTACTTGGGCTTCTCCCAACGCAGCAGCTCCATCACCTGGGCCAGCGTGGTCTTCCCTTCCACGATCTCCTGGCGGATGCGGTTTTCCCTCTCCAGACAGTCCATGGCCCGGTTGGCCAGTTCCACCACCCGGCTTCGAGGCAGCACGATCACCCCGTCGTCGTCGCCCAGGAGCCAATCCCCGGGCTCCACCACCTGTCCGCCAACACGGACGGCCACCCCGATCTCACCCAAACCCTTGGGCTCGTAGGCCTGGGGCGTGACCTGCCGGGCGAAGGCCGGAAACTTCAGTTCCCGGATTTCGGCCGTGTCCCGGATGGCCCCGTCGATGACCACCCCACCCAGGCCCTTCCCCACGGCCGAGTGGGAGGCCAGCTCACCCCAAACGGCCGGCGGCACCCCGCCGGCGTCGATGACGATGACCTCCCCCGGGGCCGCCTCATCTATCGCCTCCACCGGCTTGGCCCAGTCACCCGGATACGTCCTCACGGTCACGGCCGGACCCACCAACTTGAGTCCCGCAGTCACCGGCCGGATGCCCTCCAGCGGCGGAAGCCTGTGCCCGCCGTCGGAGGCGTTGGCCGTGGAGACCTGCAGGAGCACCTCCCGCACCTCCTCCAGCCTGGCCCGTCGGTAGAGGGTGGTGGGGATCTTCTCGCCAGTGGTGATGGCCCCGCCCACGATGACGATGTCAGCACCGGCGGCCACCGCTTCGGCCGCGGTCTCGGAGTTGATGCCCCCGGCCGCAGCCAGGGGCAGGCTGACGACCCGGCGGAGCTGACGCAGACGGTCGAAGGGGTCGGCCCCGCGCATCTGCTCGTCGATGGCGGTGTGCACGTCCAGGTGGTCGGCCCCCCACTCCTCGCACTGGCGGGCCCGGCCGATGAAATCCTCTACGCCCAGCAGGTCCACGCCCACGGCCACCCCGTAGTTCCGGCCGGCCTCGATGCACTCCCTGATGGTGGCCTCGGAGGCCACCCCCAGGACGACGGCCACGTTGGCCCCGGCCTTGGCCGCGGCCTCCATCTCGATGCGACCGGCGTCCATGGTCTTCATGTCGGCGACCAGGCGCACCTTGGGGAAGCGGGCCCGAGGCTCGCGCACGGCGTCCAGACCCTCGCTCTTGATGAGCGGGGTGCCGGCCTCGAGGATGTCGGCGCCGGCGGCCACGGCCGCCTCGGCCACCCGCAGGGCCCGGGTGAGCTCGAGGAAGTCCAGGGCCACCTGAAGCTGGGCTCCGGAACGCTCCTTGCCTCCTGTCATCAGAATCGGGCTCCCCCGGCAGTTGGTCTCAGGGACGGTAGCTGGCGGCAGAACCAGGAGCTTCCCAGGCCGTAACCTCGGTCAGGGTCACCTGGGCAGGCAAGCGAGCCGCCAGTTCGTCGAAGATGTAGTGGGCCAACCTCTCCGTAGACGGGTTCTCGGTGCGGAAGGGCTCCAGCTCGTTCAGGTACTTGTGGTCCAGCGTGTCCAGGACCTCCCTGAGCGCGGACTTCAGCTCACGGAAGTCAAGGGCCAGACCGCACTCGTCCAGACGGTCGGCCGACAGGCGGACCTCAACCTTCCAGTTGTGACCGTGGAGCTGCTCGCAGTCGCCCTGGTATCCCCTCAGGCGGTGGGCCGCGGCGAAGCCAGACTCCACCCGCAGTTCGTACACTGGACGCCTCCCTCCCGGTCCATTATAGGGGGCCCCGGGGAAGGGTCAAGGCGTTTCGCAGCGCGGCCAGTCGAGCGGTTGACAGGGACGGTACCTGACCGCCTATAATGGGCCAACGTCAAGGAGGGTCGGTGTTGGACCCAGGGACAAGGGGCGACGAGTGGCTCGCTATTACCCGTCCGGGCAGGAGTTCGAGCGCCTGAGCGCGGATGGCGCAACGGTCCCCGTCTACCGCCAGTTGCTGGAGGACACGCTCACCCCGGTGAGCGCTTTCCGCAAGTTGGCCGCCGACGCCGAGCACGCCTTCCTGCTGGAGAGCGTGGTGGGGCTGGAGAGCAGCGCCCGCTACAGCTACCTGGGCGTGGGTCCCCGGGCCGTCGCCACCGCCTGCGGTCATCGGTTTCGCCTGACCCAGGCCGGAGGAACTCAGGAGCGGGAGTCGGAGAACCCCCTGCAGGAGCTCTCCCAGCTTCTCCAGGAGCACCGAACCGTGGAGCTGCCGGGCCTGCCTCCCTTCACCGGGGGGCTGGTGGGCTACGCGGGCTACGACGTGGTGCGCTACTTCGAACCCCTGCCCCACCCCCCGGAAGATACCCTGGGGTTGCCCGACCTCTACTTCATGCTCTTCGACGCCCTGGTCATCTTCGACCACGTCTTCAAGACCGTGGCCGTGGTCAGCCATGCCTCCCTCCAGGACACCTCCGCCGACCGGGCCTACCGACAGGCCTGCCAGCGGGTGGACGCCGTGGTCGAGCAGCTCCGCCAACCGGACAGCGAGCTGGCCGACGACCTGCACACGGCCCAGCTTCCGCCACCGGTCTTCGACTCCAGCTTCAGCCGGGAGGAGTTCGAAGCGGCCGTGCGCCGATGCAAGGAGTACATCTTCGCCGGAGACATCTTTCAGGTGGTCCTCAGCCAACGCCTCCACACGCGCACGACGGCCCGCCCCTTCGACCTCTACCGGGCCCTGCGCACCATCAACCCCTCTCCCTACATGTTCTACCTCAAGCTCAAGGGGGTGACGCTGGTGGGCGCGAGCCCCGAGGTGATGGTCAAGGTGGAGGACGGACGGGTGACCTTGAGGCCCATCGCCGGCACCTACCGCCGCGGCCGTACCGAAGCGGAGGACAAGGAGCTGGCCGAGCGTCTGCTGGCCGACCCCAAGGAACGGGCCGAGCACATCATGTTAGTGGATCTGGGTCGAAACGACGTGGGCCGGGTGGCCCGCTTCAACACCGTCAGCCTGGACGAGGTGATGGTGGTGGAGAAGTACAGTCACGTGATGCACATCACCAGCAGCGTCTCGGGCGAGTTGGAGGAGGGACGGAGCGCCCTGGACGCGCTGAGGGCCTGTCTGCCGGCCGGGACGCTGAGCGGGGCCCCCAAGGTGCGGGCCATGCAGATCCTGGATGAGTTGGAGCCCATCAAACGGGGACCCTACGGTGGCGCCGTCGGCTACATCGACTTCCGGGGGAACATGAATACCTGCATCGCCATCCGCACCATCGTGCTCGTCGGTGAGGACGCTTACGTCCAGGCCGGAGCCGGCATCGTGGCCGACAGCGTGCCCGAGCGGGAGTACGAGGAGACCCTGAACAAGGCCCAGGCCCTCCTCCGGGCCATCGCCGTCGGCGAAGCCACCTTCTCCTCACCGTAGGCCCTCCACGGGCGCCGAGGTCACCCCAGCCGCGCCGCCTGTCGGCCTCGCTGCTCACCAGAGCAGCGGGCCTCGACCCTTACGCGCGCCAGCCCCCTCCTGCAGAGCACCGGGCGGGACAAGACCCGCCCGGGCACACAGCGTCATTTAGTTCTCTGTGGTAAGGGGCCTCGAGGCCACCTCCCCGGCGGCTCATACACAAGATATGGGGCAAGTGATGGTCGCCCTCATGGCTCAGTGGCGAGAATTGAATGACCCCGCCCGGGCACATTTGGGCATTGACAGGCGGCCCGTGAGCTGGTAGTCTGAGTGTCTGAGACTGAGACGCAGTCTCAGCGGATAGCCTCAAGGGCCTGATGATGTGTGACTCGTTTGCCAATGAAGGCGCGACCGGGGCCGATCCATCCCGCCGGCGGGGGTCCTCCTGCGTCTGTAGTCTCCTTCGAGGTCTTCTGAGAGGTGGTTCCCGGCCGCTGCGGAACGGGGAAGCTCCGACCGCCGCTGTCCCCCTTCTCTTCTGTTTCGGGGGGAGAGCGCCCGTTCTCCTGAACCCCGGTCCGGTCAGAGTCGGCACCACCCACCCCTACCGCGCCTTCGAGCCTGCTGCACGCTGCACACCAAGGCAGCCAGAGGATAGGGAAACGGCATGCTCGTGGCGCTGAGTGACATGGTGGTCGGCCAGAAAGGCGTCATCTGTGGGGTGGCAGGCGGACACGGTTTCGTGCGCCGACTGGAGGTCCTGGGTATTCGTCCAGGCAAGTCGGTGGTCAAGCTGTCGGCGCACCTGTGGTCGGGGCCGGTGCTGGTGCGTATCGACGAGCGCACCGTAGCCCTGGGGCTGGGGATGGCCCGGCGGGTGACGGTGGAGGTGACCCCGTGAGACAGATGCTGCTCATGGGGAACCCCAACGTGGGCAAGAGCGTGGTCTTCGCCCGTCTGACGGGGGCCGACGTGCTGGCCTCCAACTACCCCGGTACGACGGTGGCATTCACCAGGGGGCACCTGCGGCTGGGTGACGAGGTGGTGGAGGTGCTCGACCCCCCCGGGACCTACTCCCTGGAGCCCAGCAACCGGGCCGAGACCGTGGCCGTGGAGATGCTCGGCCAAGCCGACGTGGTCATCAACGTGGTGGATGCCACCACCCTGGAACGGAACCTCAACCTCACCCTGGACCTGCTCCGCTCGGGCACACCGGTAGTGGTGGCACTGAACATGTGGGACGAGGCCCACCACCTGGGGGTGGAGATCGACGTGGTCAAGCTGGAGGAGCTCCTGGGTGTGCCCGTGGTACCGACCTGTGCCCTCAGAGGTGAGGGGATGCGGGAGCTGGTCGACCGGCTGTCGGAGGCCGGCCCAGGTTCGATCACCTTCGCCGAGGAGGAGCGCTGGGGGCGGATCGGGGGGATCGTGGAAGCGGTTCAGCGTCTCCACCACCGCCACCACACCTTTCGGGACTGGCTGGGGGACGTGAGTGTGCGGCCGCTGGGAGGGGGTGTCCTGGCCGTGCTGGTCGGTCTGGCCTCATTCTGGGTCGTTCGGCAGATCGGTGAAGGGCTCATCGGTCACGTCTTCGACCCCTTCTTCGAGCACGTGTGGTCCAGGCTGATGCTGGTCGTGTCCGGTTGGCTGGGGAGCGGGGGTCTGCTTCACGACATCCTGATCGGCAAGCTCATCGAGGGGGAGATCGACTTCGGCCAGTCCTTCGGTCTGCTGACCACGGGCCTCTACGTGCCTTTCGCAGCCGTGCTTCCCTACGTGGCGGCTTTTTACCTCGTCCTCAGCATCCTGGAGGACACCGGGTACCTGCCCCGGCTGGGGGTGCTGATGGACACCTTCATGCACCGGCTGGGCTTGCACGGGCTCTCCGTCGTCCCCATGCTGCTGGGCCTGGGGTGCAACGTCCCGGGTGCGCTGGCCACCCGGATTCTGGAGACCCGCAAGGAGCGCTTCATCGCCGGCACCCTGATGGCCATCGCCGTGCCCTGCATGGCCCAGTTGGCCATGATTGCGGCCCTGCTGGGGCCGTACGGGGTGTGGGGTCTCCTGCCCCTGTTCGTCACCCTGTTCGTCCTCTGGGTGGTGCTGGGGACCATTCTCCACTTCACCGTCCACGGGGAAACCCCGGAGATTCTGGTGGAGATCCCACCCTACCGTTTCCCCTACTGGCGGGCCCTGGCCAAGAAGCTCTGGATCCGCATCCGTCAGTTCATCACCGAGGCCTTGCCTTACGTGTTCCTGGGAGTGACCTTGGCAAACCTGCTTTACTGGACGGGCATCATCGATGTCGCCGGTAGGCTTGCCGCGCCGCTCATCCGGGGACTTCTGGGCCTCCCCGAGTCGGCCACCGGCGCCCTGATGGTCGGTTTCCTGCGGAAGGACGTGGCCGTGGGGATGCTGACGCCCCTGGGGCTCGACCTGCGACAGCTCATAGTGGCCTGTACCATCCTGGTCATCTACTTCCCCTGCGTGGCCACCTTCGCTGTACTGCTGCGCGAGCTTGGTGCCAGGGACATGGTCAAAGCCGCGGCCATAATGGTGGTGACGGCCGTCACCGTGGGCACCTTGCTCAACCTGACGTTGGGACTGGTGTTCGCCTGACCGGGTCACGGCCTCCACTGAGCAAGCCCATATCGGACCTTGAGAAACCCCTGGCCCTGTCCGTATAATCCAGCAGGCACGGGGGACTGCTTCGCCCCGGTGAAGGCATCCGTCCAGGCGGCTGAGGTCGCGCTCAGGGGAGACGAGAACCGCAATGATGCTCCGGAGTTCCGTCGTCCGTGTTCTCCTGTCGGCTTCACTCGTGCTCCTGGCGGCCGTCTGGCCCGGTCCGCCGGCCGACGCCCAGGAGGCTGGGCAAGGGGCGGTGGTAAAGGTCCTGGCCTCCTTCGAGGGCCCTGTCGATACGGAGCGGGGTTTCTGGCGGAGCAACATCGGCACCCGGGTTTCCCCCGAACACAGCACCCACGGTCGCCAGAGCCTGCTCATGTACTTCTCCCGGGAGGACGCGGCCCTCTGGTCCACCACGCGGGCCTTCGACAACGACTGGAGCGACTACGAGAAGCTGAAGATCGACGTCTTCCTCGACGGGATACCCCTGGTCTTCAGCATCCAGCTCAGCGACCAGGAGCAGAACCGCTACTCCATACCTTTCTACTTCCTGCGA
This sequence comes from uncultured Planctomycetota bacterium, assembly GCA_964536795.1. GTDB lineage: Bacteria > Planctomycetota > DG-23 > CBDVDV01 > CBDVDV01 > CAZIBA01. The sequence goes on from CAZIBA010000003.1 coordinate 14,432, forward strand.
CCGGGGGCCAATACCATAGAGGTGAACCTGGAGGGAGCAGGTCAGGTGCTCGACCTGAAGCAGGTGTCCAAGCTGCTGCTCCGGAAGACCCGACAGACGAGAGGACGAGCGGGCTGCTACTTCGACAGCATCCGACTGACCCGGGGGGTGGCCGACACCGTGCCCGCGGAGCTGACCGATATGACCGAGCTCCCCAGGGTGATCGGGAACTGGGTCACCAACCCCAGCTTCGAATTCGGTCTGGACGGCTGGCAGTTCTGGGGCAACTTCGACTGGGGTGACTACCGCGCGGGAACGGCCAGAGGCAGGGACGCTCACTCGGGGACGTCCTGCGCCACCATCCGCTCGGCGACCCTCTACCGTGGCCGAGGGGGACTGGCCTGCGAGCGCGTCTGGGTCCCCCGGGAGGGACGCTACCGGGCTTCGGTCTGGGTCAAGGGCAAGCAGGGGGCCATCTTCCGAATGGGCCTGGCCAATGCCAGCTTCGCCGGCGCCGCCGTCGACGTCACCGTGTCGGAGAGCTGGCAGGAGCTCAGCTACCTGGTGACCGTCGCCGACGCCGCCAAACCCGTCCGCATCTGGCTCTACAACGTGGGCATGGGAACCCTGTACCTGGACGACGTGGCCTTTGTGGCCGAGGGGCCGGCCGCGGAATCACAGACCCTGAGTGCCGTCCCTGCCGGCGCCGCCGACGTCAGACTGTCCGGAGAACTGATGTACGTCAACGGGGAGCCCTTCTTCCCCCTGGGTATCGTCGGCAGCGCCAGTCCGGACGCCGAGCTTTCCCAGACCCCCTTCAACCTGGTGCTGGCCTCGCCGGGCAGTGCCGGGCTCATCACCTTCCTCGACCGATGCTACGCAGCCGGCGTGATGGGCCTGGCCGACCTCTCCGAGAGCCTGCGCATACACGTCCCCGCGGCCGCCGCCTCTGTCGCCGACCACCTGAAGACCCACCCCTCGGTGCTGGGCTGGCTCCTCTGCGACGAACCTGACGGCGAGGCCCATCCGGTTCCTCCGCCCGAGGTGCGCTTGGCCCGCCGACGCCTCATCGAAGCCGTGGGCACGGATCGCCCCGTGCTCCTCCGTCTCACCAGCGAAGCCCTCAGTGGCTTCTACCAGTACCAGGGACTGAGTGACGTGTTGCTGGTCTCGGTCGGCGGGCCGGTCGGTCAGGACCCGCTGGACGTCACCACGGTGACTCACGCCTTGAGCCGGGCCCGCCAACCGCTCAAGGGACGGGCGCCCGTCTGGCTGGTGCTTCACCTGAGGGAGGGGACGGCCCGGGACCTGGAGCCCATCGAACTCTCGGCCCTGACCTATATGGGCGTGGCCCACGGGGCCAGAGGCATCCTCTGGGAGCCCTTCGACTACTTCACCCAGCGCCCGGAGCTCTGGAAGGAGCTGCTGGCTCTGGCCGGTGAACTGAAGGAACTCACACCGGTCCTGGTCGGTCCCACGGTCAACATCATCACCGGCACCAACAAGACCACCATGCACGGGACCGTCCGCCGACACCAGGACAAGCTCTTCCTCATCATCGTCAACGGCAGCTCCGACCCTCAGCCGGGCACCCGGTTCTCGCTTGAGGACGTGCCCGAGTCGGCGCCCGTCCAGGTCCTCTTCGAAGACCGCGCCCTGGCCCTGGAGAAGGGCGTGCTGACCGACGACTTCGAGCCCTACGGTCGGCACGTCTACGTGCTCACCAGCTCACCGGGACCGCCCGCTCCCCCGCCGACCGAGACCCCTGCGGTCACACCAGAAGCCGACGAGGCGTCCCCGTAGGCTCCTCCTCTCTCCCCGCCACCACCGTCTGAGCAGGCCCGACAGCGTAGTCGGAGGAGCGACCGCGGTGGCACGCGCCATCGCCCGGGCCTCGTCCGCTGGGCCGCGCCACCGCCGGCGCCCCGGCCCCTACGGCTGCCACCCCAGGTCCGTATCGCTCGGGAACTCCGTGCAGAGGGCCCACAAGACACGCAGGGCCGCCCGGTGGGCGGCCCTGCGTGGCGAGGTCAGATGGCTGTCTGGATCGACGGCCTTAGCGTTTGGAGAACTGGAACTGCTTGCGGGCCTTTTTGCGACCGTACTTCTTGCGTTCGACCTTGCGCGAGTCCCGGGTGAGCGACCCCTCGTCCCGGAGCAGCTTCTCCCAGGAGCTGTCGCTCTTGGCCAGCGCCCGGGCCAGGCCCAGAGCCGTCGCTTCGGCCTGTCCCTTGAAACCACCACCCTTGGCGTTGACGAAGACGTCGAAGCGCTTGAGCGTCTGTGTCAACTTGAGGGGGGCCCGCACGGTGAGACGGTCCCGGTCCAGTGTGAAGTACTCGTCCGCGGCCCGGCCGTTGACCGTGTACTTACCGGACCCGGGTCGAATGCGCACCCGGCAGACCGCTGTCTTCCGTCGTCCCGTTCCCCAGGTGTAGGGGCCTACTTGGGTGGCCGTAGTCATCGGTCGTGACGTCCTCCTCAGAGCGTGATGGGCTGGGGCTTCTGTGCCTGGTGGGGGTGGTCGGGACCGGCGTACACCTTGAGCTTGCGGAACATCCTGTCCCCCAACTTGGTCTTGGGGACCATTCGCCGCACCGCCTGTTCCAGGACGCGCTCCGGATGGCGCTGCAGCATCACGGCCAGGGGACGTTCCCGCAGCCCACTGGGGTAGCCGGAGTAGCGCTGGTACATCTTCTGCGTCATCTTGTTCCCCGTCACCCGCACCTTCTCGGCGTTGACGACCACTATGAAGTCCCCGGTGTCCACGTGGGGGGTGTAGATGGGCTTGTGCTTGCCCTGAAGGATGCGGGCAAGACGGGTGGCCAGCCGACCGAGCACCTGCCCCTCAGCGTCGACCAGCAGCCACTCCTGCTGGACCGTTTCCTTTTTCGCTACATAGCTGCGCATGCTGTCTCTCGAAAGCCTGCCGGTGAAGGTGACCGCAAACCCTTCAGTGTACGGCCCTATGGGCTTCGGTCAAGAAGAATTCCCGCCCTCTCGTGGGTGGAGGGCGTCAGAACGTCCCCGGCACCACGTAGGAATCGTCCAGGGCGTCTCGGAAGTCG
>CAZIBA010000004.1:0-17385 GCA_964536795.1 uncultured Planctomycetota bacterium
ACGGCCTTCTCGGCGTCGTCGTAGCGCTTCGCCACGAACATATCTTCCGCCTTGCCGAAGAGCTCGTCGAGGAGGCGGGCCTTGACCAGCGCATCCGCGCTTGCCTTCGGGGCTTCGTCCGCCCCCGCCTCCGGGCTGGTTTGGAGGTCGGATTCCGAATCGCCGGAAGCGGTTCCTTGCTCGCCCACAATAAACCACTCTTCGCGCGCGCCGTCCCAGACCTTGGTCCCCAGCGGGAACTCCACCTCGAATGTGCCCTCAGGGATGTCGATGTCGAAAGCCACATCCGTGATGGTGACAACATGATCAACATAACCTTCGCTACCATCGCTGTCGTAGTCGACCCTCTCCCGGCGAGACGGAAACCATCGTCCCCCTTCGTACTGGGCAAGCTGGACATTGACCTCGTAGTACAGCGTGCCGTCCGGCCGCAGGCTTTCAGTCCTGATGATGTGGAACCCCCGGTTTCCATCGATAGTCAACCTGTATCCTTCCGGGCTACGACCTTCATAGTGCGACTCGGCCCGCAGAACGTATATGCCCGAACCATCAGGAGGTTCAAGTGAGATCGTCCAGTGCGACATCCGCGCCTCGTCCTCGAGCGGAAGAACATTCCCGTCCAAGACACTCCGTAGCAGACCAGCGTTCTTGTCGCGCAGATAGTGCCAGCCGACCAGCTCCGTTCCGTCACCTTTGAGGAGACGCCTCAACTTCCTCTCCTTCTCACCATCGAAGGCCACCGCGAACTCAGCCTCCCAGTAGGGCTCTGCATCCTCACGGTCGTGGCGCATCTGCTGGCGAGTGTCGAGTCGGGAGCGCTGCCCGCTGATGGTTGCCACGCGCTCCCTCGTCGTGTACGGCAGCCGATCCGGAAGGGGGTCTCCCGGTTCCGCCCTGAACCCACCGGTTGGAGTGATGGTCTCATAGCGCCACGTGACCTGCATGTTCTCGGTAGGCCGCTGCGCCCGACGTACAGCCTCCAAGAGCCCTTCGATCTCCTCTTGCTCCGGTGTCCGGTCCTCCTGCGCCGCTGGTTCTTCAGCCATGGCTTCACGGGTCGCCAGGCGGAGGCTGCCGGCGAGCAGAAGCGCACCGGCGACGGCCAGGACGATGAGGGCACCCAGCTTCTTGCCGAGCTTCAGGCGGAGGGAGCGGGTGGAGTCGAGGATGGCTTTGATGCGGTCTTCGACGTGTGATGAGCGGGCCATGGGGATGCCCAGGGCCACGGCGCGAAGGCGTCGGCGGGCGGAGGTGGCCAGCTCGAGCAGGTGCTCGGCGTAGCCCGCTCGGCTGGGGGTGAGGGAGAGGACATAGTCGTCGCAGATGTGCTCCCGCTCGCTGGCGGCCTGGGCGTGGGCGTACCAGGCCACGGGGTGGAAGAAGTAGATGGCCTTCACCAGGTGCCCGAGGACGTGCCAGAGGCAGTCCCGGCGTTTGACGTGGGCCATCTCGTGAATGAGCGCAGCGCGCACGTGGTCGGGGGTCTGTCGGCGCTGGTAGCCTTTCGGCAAGACCACCGTGGGCCGGAGGACGCCGGTGGCAAAAGGCACGTCGGCGTCGTGGGAGGTCAGCAGCCGGGGAAGCTGAGCCAGCCCAAGCTGACGGGCGACGGTCTTGAGGAGGGTCAAGGTTCGTTCATCCTCAAATACCGTCGCCCGGGCCAGCCAGCGCCTCATCCCCAGGGCCGAGACCAGCAGCCGACCAAGCAGGGCGCCCGCACCAGCCAGGTACACGGCCAGCGCCACGGCCCGCCAGTGGGTCACCAGCCAGGGCTCCTCGGGCGCCGACGTCACCACCGGTTCGGCCTCGACCGTAAGCACCTCAGCCGCCGGAGAGGGAGAGGTGGGCGCCAGGATGGCCGGCTCCCACGTCGCCTGGGGCACCGGCAGCGGCTCAGCTTCAGGAGGCAGAGGGAGAACCTTCAGCTCATAGGGCGGAAGCACCAAGGCCAGCGTCGGCAGCGCCAGGAAGGAGACGACCACGGCCAACCAGAGGGCGTGGCGGGTGACAGGCTGCTTGATGCGGAAAGCCCGTACGACCAGGAACACCCCGCAGCCGATCAGCGCCGCCCCCAGCGACACCCGGACCAGCAGCCACAACCACAAAGGGACCTCTTCGAGAAACTGCGCCGCACTCATTGTGCAGCCTCCCCTTCAGCACGCTTCACCCTGGTTATCCCCTGCCGGAGTTCCTCGGCCTGCTCCTCGCTGAGGTCGGCCGACTCCAGCAGCTTGACCATCAGGAGCTCAGCAGACCCCTCGAACATCTTGTTGACCAGGTTGCGGATCATCCCCTGGGCCACCTCGTCCTCGCTCACCCGCGCCCGGTAGACGTAGGCCCGGTCCCGGACGTGGTGTGTGAGGTAGCCCTTCTCCTCCAGGATGCGCATCATCGACATCACCGTGGTGTAGGCCAGGTCTCGATCCTCGGGCAGGGCCTCCAGGACGTCGCGGACGGTGGCCTCACCCAGCTTCCACACCAACTTGAGCAACTCCAGCTCCACCTCGGTGGGCACAGGTGATGGCTTGCGTGGCATAGTCTGCTCTCCTCCTCTAAGCGCGCTTCTACGGAATCAGCAAGACTAAAGATTTAGTAGCACAAATGCCCACACCTGTCAAGCAGAAAAACAAGACAAAACGAACAGAAGCTCTCCCCAATTGCGGAAGTTGTTTCTGGCAAAGAGCTTATGAAGAGGAGGCGCCCAGAGCGATTCTTAGGATCCCCACGCCGTTCGGGCGATGAGAGTGGCTCTCCGAACTCAGCTTCGAGGCGGTTTGGCTAACTCGCCCAGTTCCGCAAGAAGCTCCGGGGGGATATCGATGCCCTCTCGCAGACGGCGCTCGCGCTCCCGCCAGGCCCGTTCGCCCGGCACCCGTACTTCGCCCACCCCCTCAGCAGGTCGGGCCGACTTGACTGCCTTCACCACCGCCGACACCCCGGCCCGGAACTGCTCCCACTCAGCGAAGATGCCCGGGTCGATGGCCAGGAGGAAGAGGCCGTAGTTGAGGCCCTTGCTGGGCAGTGCCTCGGCTCCGACGAGAGCTCCCGACAGAAGCTGCACGGCCAGGGCCAGAGCCGAGCCGCGGTGCCCGCCGAAGGCACGCAGCACACCGCGCTGCGCTCCGGCCGGGTCGCAGGTGGGTTGGCCCGAGGCGTCGTAAGCTGCCCCCTCAGGCAACGGGCGACCCTCCCGCAGGGCCACCATCACGTCGCCCAGAGTGACGGCCGAGGTCCCCATGTCAACGAGGATGGGGAAGGGCTCGTGAGGGAAGGCAACGCTGATGGGGTTGGTCCCGAAGACCGCCGAGCTGGCCCCGAAGGGGGCGACCACGGGCCTGCAGTCGGCCATCATCAGGGCCACCAGCCCGTCCCGGGCAAGTTGGCCGGTGTAGTAGCCCAACATCCCGCAGTGGGTCGCCCGCCTGACACCCACCAGGCAGAGGCCGTGCTCCCGGGCCCGGCGGCCGGCCAGCTCAGTGGCCCGCTGGGCAACGACGTAGCCGATGCCGTCGCCCCCGTCCAGGTGGAGCCAGCTGCCCCCGTCGGCGAGGACGGTGACCCGGGTGGGTCCACGGTGGGCGAACCGTCGGCAGACACCAGGGAGTCTGAGGAGCCCGTGGGTGGAGCGACCCCGAAGCTCGGCCTCCAGCAGGGCCTCGGCGACGACACTGGCGTCGGCACAAGGTACCCCCGCAGCCTCGAGTGCCTGTCGGGCGAGGTCTCGCAGCTCTTCTGCAGAACGGAGCATCGTGCGCTCCTGGTGACGGTGTGCTGGCGCATTGCCGGCTCCACTCGTATAATACGACCCGCTTTATCGGGGGACAAAGGGAAAGGAGGCGGGCAGTGACGGGCGGTTGGCAGGCCTTTCTGGACAACGCCCTGCTCTTCATCGTGCTCATCAACCCGGCGAGCAAGGTGGCTCTGCTGGTGGCGCTCAGAGAGGAGCATCGTCCGGAGGAGCTGTCGCGAGCGGCCTGGCAGGCGTCTGCGGTGGGTTTGCTCCTGCTGATGATCTTCGCCTGGATGGGCGGCTGGGTGCTGCGGTGTTTCTTTCACGTGGAGCTTTACGCCATGGAGATTGCTGCCGGCGCCGTGCTTTTCCTGGTGGGCCTGGGGGCCCTCAAGGAAGGGGTCTTCTTCGGTGTGAGACCTGGTGACAGACTGTCCGACATCGCCCTGGTCCCCCTGGCCTCTCCGCTCATCGCCGGGCCGGCCACCATCAGCGCCGCCATCACCCAGGCCCAGCACTTCGGTGGGTGGCTGGTGTCGGCGGCCATTGCGGTGGCCGTGTCGGTGAACGTGCTCGTGATGTTGGCCGGGGTGAGAACGGCTGGGCGTCTGTCTCGGAGTCACGTGTTGGGGCCGTTGGTGCGCATTTTGGGGTTGCTCATTGCGGCTATTGGTGTCCAGATGGTGCTCACCGGCGTCCAGGGCTGGCTGGCCAGCCTGGGTGGATGAAGAAGCAGAGGTCGAAGAAAGAGCTTTGACAGCGGGGGTAGTGGAGGGTAATATGAGTGCTGTAGCGTCCGGGAGATCGGGCGCGTGCTCTTCTTCCGAGGTCCTGCGTTGAGGCGGGTGTGGCGTTCTCGGGAGTGGGTGTTGAGGTCTGACGGGAGGAGTTCGTGGGTTCTGTTCTGAAGTGGCGGAAGAGGAAGATCAACCGGCACAAGTACCGGCTCCGTCGAAAGAAGATGCGTCACCGGAAGCGCCCCTGAGGGAGGTGCTCGAAGGTCGTTCGCTTGCAGGAAGGCCACGTCAGGCGTGGGGCAGGCCGTGGCGGAGGAGGAGGGAGAACGTGGGTGAGAAGAAGCGGGCCTACGATCGGGTGGCGTCCATCAACCTGGTCTCCCTGTCCAAGTTCAGTGAGAACGGGTACGTGGAGCTGGCCGAACTCGGTCGCACCCTGGACCTGAGCGAGGGAGGCATCAGGCTCGAGGCCTTCGAGGCCATCCCCGTCGGCACCCTGGCCAGGCTCCGCATCGGCCTCCGCGACGACATTATCGATGTTCAGGGCCGCATCGCCTACGCTCAGGAGGGCGATGGTGACCGCGTGATTACCGGTATCGAGTTCCTGGAACTGCCCCAGGGGCCTCGGGAGAAGCTGCGTCGGTTTCTTTCGGGGAAGGTTGAGTCCTGAGCTCCATCTGGTCGCCGGTCGAGAGCGCCTTCAGCTCGTGACCGACGGCCGCTTGTGTTGGCTGAGAGAAGAGACGCCGTGACACTGCCTCGAATCACGCTCGGGGACCTGGAGGTCAGCCGACTGATCGTCGGTGGGAATCCCTTCAGCGCCATCTCCCACCAGTCGGCCGAGCGGGACAAGGAGATGCGCGACTACTTCACCGTCCAGCGCATCAAGCAGACCCTGCGCGAGTGCGAGGAGGCCGGCATCAATACCTTCTGCGGTCGAGCCGACAACCACGTCATGCGCCTCCTGAACGAGTACTGGAACGACGGTGGCACCATCCACTGGCTGGCCCAGACCGCTCCCGAGCGGGCCAATCTGCACCAGAACATCGAGCAGGCAGCCCGGGCCGGCGCCCGGGCCATATATATTCAGGGCGGAACTGTTGACTCGGCCCACGAATGTGGTACAATGGAGGAGTTGGGCAAAGCGATCGAGCTGGTGAAGAGCTTGGGTTGTGTGGCCGGGCTGGCCGGCCACGACCCCCGCTCCCACCTGAAGGCCCAGGAGATGGGTCTGGGGGCCCAGTTTCACATGGTCTGTTTCTACAACCTCACCGGCCGCCGGGGCAGAATCGACGTGGAGGACCCCGACGACCGCTACCGCCCGGAGGACCCTCCTCGGGCCATCGAGACCATCCACCAGATGGAGGTGCCCTGTCTGGGCTACAAGTTCCTCGCCGCCGGTCGGCTGGACCCGCGGGAGGCCGTCACCTTCACCTTCCAGAACCTCCGGCCCACGGACGGCGCCGTGGTGGGCTTCTGCACCAGAGAACATCCCACCCAGGTGGCCGACACCGTGAACCTGGTCCTGGAAGTGCTGGCGGGAGCCGGTGTGGGCTGACTCGCCCGGGTAAGGCCCGGGCCGGGCACTTCGCCGTACGGCGAATGGGGCTGTGGAGTTGGTGGAACACCCGCCATGGCCTTCGGCGACGGCGGGTTGGAGTGGTGAGTGTGTGCGCCGACCAGAACAAGGGGCTTGATTAGGACAAAGAATCCTGCTATACTGACCCCTTGGTTGGCTGTCGTCGTCGTTCTTGTCTCGGCGACGCTCAGCGGCCAGCCCCTGTCGCTCTTGGGGCCGGGGCCTGAACCAGGGTCGTTGATAGAGCTTTGGACACGCCTGGAGCCAGCTGCCCCCCCGACCGCAGGCGAGCTCACGCTGCTCGCCAAGGTCGTGCTGGCTCCAGGCATTCATTTGTACCGCCACGGCCTCCGCTTCGAGTGGACCGACCTCCAGGGAGTCGGTGAGCCCCGGGTCGACCTCCCTCCCGCCCGAGAGTCCCACGACGAGTGGGACCTCGTCGAAGGCGACACCGTCGGCCTCTACGAGCAGGACTTCACCGTCACCGCTACCTTCCCGGTCACCGGAGCGCCGGGCAGCGTCCTCAGCTTCCGAGGCGTCCTCCACTACCAGGCCTGCAGCGACCAGCTCTGCTACCCGCCCCGATCGGTCGCGTTCGCCCACCTGGCGACTGTGGCCGCGGCCCCCTCGGCCCGGCCGCCAGGAGGGCGGCCCGCGTTCCCCCCTTCGCCCCGACCCGGGCCAGACGTAGCTGAACCCGTCGAGCCGGCCCCCCCTCCCATCCACTGGCTCTGGGAGTTGGTGGCTGCCTTCGGCTGGGGACTGCTGGTGAGCCTGACGCCCTGCGTCTACCCGATGATCCCCATCACCGCAGCCGTGGTGGTGGGCGCCGTCGCTGGGAAGGCCAAGCAGAGCGGTCCGAGCAGGGCCACGCTCCAGGCGCTGGTGGCCTCGCTCGTCTACGTTCTGGGCCTGTCGCTGGTCTATGCCCTGCTGGGGTTGGCCAGCGCCTCGCTGGGCGCGGCCGCGCGCGGGTGGCTGGAGAGTTGGGTAGTGCGCATACCCATAGCCGTCCTCTTCGTGTTCTTCGCCCTGGTGATGTTCGACGTGGTCCAGCTCGCGCTCCCCGGCGGGTTGGGGGCCAGGCTGCAGCAGTTCGGGGCCCGGGGTGGCTACCTGGGTCTGCTGGTGGTGGGGATGGGGGCGGGGCTGGTGGTCTCGCCTTGCCTGACGGCCCCCCTGGCCGCGCTGCTCATTCGTATCGCCCGGACGGGCGACCGCTGGCTGGGCTTCTGGAGCCTGTTCTCCATGGCCTGGGGGATGGGGGTGGTCCTGGTGGCCGCCGGCACCTTCTCCGGGAGTCTGCTTCCCCGGGCCGGTGCCTGGATGAACACCGTGCGGAACCTGTTCGGCTTCGTGATGCTCTGGGCGGTGGTGTGGGTGTTGGGCCCCCTGCTGGGGGAGGGCCCTTCCCGCGTGGGCGTGGGTCTGGTGGTGGTGGCCGGGGCCCTCTACCTGGGCGGCCTGGACCGTCTGCGGCCGGAGAGCGGCCTGGCCGCCCGCGCCAGGAAGTTCCTCGGGCTGGTGGCCCTGATGGTGGGGATCGTGTACTTCGTGGTGGGCTTGGCTGGGCTCCTCGGTGTGGACTGGTCACCGGAGGGCGAGCGCGGACCCGGCATCGCCTTCCTCCAGGCCGACGCCGACGGTCTGGACCGGGCCCTCAGCTCGGGCCGACCCGTGCTCGTCGACTTCTTCACCGAGGCCTGCGTGGCCTGTAAGGAGATGGAGGCCACGACGTTTCGCGACCCCGAGGTGGTGGCCGAGGCGGCCCGCTTTGCGACCCTGCGCATCGACTTGGAGGCCGAGCCTGGGTTGGGTGACCGCTTCGCCGTCCTGGGAGCACCCACCATCCTGGTCTTCGCCCCGGGCGAGCGGAGCCCGGCCGAGACGCTCCCGGGGAAGGTGGACGCAGAGGAGCTGCTGGCCGCCCTGCGTCGGGTGCCTTGAGCTCGCGGGTCCCAGGCCGCTGGCCTCTGCAGGGCCTTACGGTGGCGAACCGGACGGAGCATAGGCTCAGCACACCATACAGGGAGGTACGAGGATGGCCAAGGACGTGACCGTCTACAGCACCACCTGGTGCCCCGACTGCAAGCGCACGAAGAAGTGGCTCACCGACCACGACGTCGCCTTCCGGGACGTCGACGTGGAAGAGCACCCCGAGGCCAACGCTCTCATCACCAAGTACGGCTACGGCAAACGCGTCATCCCCACGCTGGACGTGGACGGGCGCATCTACATCAACCCCAAACCCGACGAGTTGGCCTGCATCTTTGAGGTCCCGGCGCCGGAAGGGATGGAGGCCGCGACGGCAATCGTCGGGGCCGGCCCGGCCGGGCTCACCGCGGCCATCTACCTGGCCCGCGAGGACGTGAAGACGATGGTGTTGGAGCGGAGCGCCCCCGGCGGCCAGGTCATCACCACCAACGTCGTCGAGAACTACCCCGGCTTCCCTGAAGGGGTGTCTGGCATCGAGCTGATGGACAAGCTGGAGCACCAGGCCCGCCGGTTCGGCGCCGAGATCATCAGTCCCGTCGAGGTCACGCGCATCGAGGCCCGCGACGGAGGCTACGAGCTGGCAGCTGCCGACGCGCGCTACCTCGCCCCCACCGTCATCGTCGCCGTGGGCAGCGAGTATCGGCGGCTCCAGGTGCCCGGAGCCGACGAGCTCACCGGCAAGGGCGTCCACTACTGCGCCACCTGTGACGGCCCCTTCTACCGCAAGAAGACGGTGGCCGTGGTCGGCGGGGGAAACTCGGCCGTCGAGGAGTCGCTCTTCCTGCTCAACTTCGTCGAGCGCCTCTACGTCGTCCAGGACCAGGACCGTCTCACGGCCGAGCAGATCTCCATCAACGAGCTCGAAAAGCGCGACAACGTGGAGGTGCTCCTCCGCCACACGGTGACCGAGGTGCACGGTGAGGAAGCCCTGGAGAACGTCGCCATCCGCAACCTGGACACCGACGAAGAGCGCACCCTGGACGTGGACGGGGTCTTCGTGTTCATCGGCCAGGTGCCCAACACCGGCTTCCTCGGGGGCTTTGTCGAGATGGACGAGCGTGGCTACGTCCTCAGCAAGCCCGGGTCGGTGGAAACCAACCGGCCGGGCGTCTACGTGGCCGGTGACTGCCGAAGCGGCTCCAAGGCCCAGATCACCACGGCTGCGGGCGACGCCACGGTGGCCGCCTTCTTCGTCCGCGACTACCTGGAGGAACGCGCCCGGCGGCCAGCCCGGGTCACGCAGTAGCCGGGCCGGCGGCCTGTGCCCCGTGCGAGGAGGCCCCCATGTGGGAAGAGCCGGAGTCCAAGCTTGACGGTGAGCTTCGCGAACGAGAGCAACTGCTCTGGTACGGGCGGCCGAAGCAAGGTATAAGGCTCCGTGCCATCGACGCATTGCTGATACCGTTCAGTCTTATGTGGTGTGGCTTTGCCATCTTCTGGGAGGTCACGGCCTTGACGATGGGGGCGCCCTTTTTCTTCGCCCTCTGGGGCATCCCTTTTGTGCTGGTCGGGCTCTACTTCGTGTTTGGACGTTTCCTGGTTGAGGCGAAGGGGCGCGAGAAGACGTACTACGGCGTAACCGACGAACGGATCATCATCGTCTCGGGCCTCTTCAGTCGAAAGGTGAAGTCACTCAACCTGAGGACGCTCTCGGACGTATCTCTGACGGAGAAGGCTGACGGGAGTGGGACCATCACCTTCGGCCCAACCCGATGGCCGCGTGGTTCGCGGGTTCGGCCTGGCCCGGCACAGGCCAGTACGGTGCTCCGAGTTTCGAGATGATCGACAACGCCAGAGACGTGTACTACCGGGTCGTCCAGGCCCAGAAAGCGTTCAACACTCCCCCGGCCGACCGCTGAGCTTGCCGGCTTCGTGGCCGGGGAAACTGACACAGGGAGGAACCATGATCTTTGATTGTCACGTGCACGGACCGGCTGAGGACGGGTCTTTGTGGCAGTGGAACCGGGTCACCAGGGACGCCGAGGACATGATTCGCTACCTGCGGGCCTGTGGCGTGGACCGCGCGGTGGTCTCCTGCGCCGGCTCCCAGCGCTCCAGGACGCCTGAGGACCTGGTGACCGGAAACGACGTCGCCTACCAACTGTCCCAGGAGCATCCCGACTTCGTCGTCCCCGCCTGCCTGGTGAACCCCAACTTCCCCGACGAGAGCCTGGCTGAGCTGGACCGGGCCGCCCAGCGCGGGGTCAGGTGGATCGGTGAGCTCTGTGGCTACATCGCCGGCTACCCCTTCACCGAAGAGGACGGCTCGGCCACTGCTGGCTTCCACAGGGTCGTCGAGCGGGCCACCGAGCTCGGGATGGTCCTTCACCTCCACGCGGGGACCGTGGAGATGGGCCATCTGGCCGAAGCCTTCCCCGACGCCACCTTCGTCATCGCCCACGTCGGCGACAGCGTTCCGCTGTGCACCGAGCGCATCGAGATGGTAGCTGACCACCCCAACGTCTGCCTGGACATCTCCGGTCACGGCCACGAACGGATGGGTATCCTGGAGTTGGCCGTCGAGCGCATCGGCGCCGACCGTGTGCTCTTTGCCTCCGACTTCACCATCAACGACCCCGGCGGCGTCGTCGCCCGCGTCCAGCAGGCCTACATCAGCGATGAGGACCGGGAGAAGGTCTTCCACCTGAACGTCGAGAGGCTCCTGAGGATGGCCTGAGGGGGCTGGACGTGTCCCGACGACTCTCGGTGCTGCTTGCCCTGGTCCTGGCGGGGGCGTGTGTTGGGTGTGACAGCCTGTTCCTGCACACCCAGTTCGTGCTCCTAAGGGAGACCTCGGAGCGAGTGTGGCTGGGCCGGGAGCGGGAGGACGACCTCCGCGCCGTCTCCCCCGTATTGCAGGCTGCCGTGGAGGAAGCCGACCGCTTCTACTCCCGGACCTTGCTCATCCGGGACGCCCCCCAATGCCCCGCCTACTTCCCCGCAGCAGGCCTCACCTGGAACGTCTTCGGGCTGCTCCTTCTGGTGAACCCCGACCACCTCGGTGGAATGGCCGACTGGCGGGGACGCACCTTCGCCGTGGTCCGGGAGAGCGACTACCCCAGCGGCCTGGAGGTGGTCGTCATCCACGAGATGAGTCACGTCTACATCAGCAGCGACGCCTGTCCCCGGCCCATCGAGGAGGGGATCGTCATCGCCGTCAGCATGCTCACCCACCCCTCCTGCCTGGGGCTCTACCGGAGCCGGGCCGCCGGCCTCCTTCAGGAGTGCTCCCAAGACGACCTCCAGCACCTGACCCAGCAGCTCCGGACCGGCCAGACGGGCCTGCTGCTCTGGGGCGAGAAGGCCCGCCAACTCGAGGCCGCGGCTTTCTCTTTGGTCGACTTCGTCAACCGGGAGGACGGCCTGGTGGGCGTGCGCGGTATGCTCGAACGCCTGCACGGCGGCAGCGCCTCGGCCTGGGAGGCCGCGGCCTTCGCGCTGGCGGTCTCCGAGGAGGAGCTGGGCGAGAGGTGGCGCAGCTACCTCCGGCAGAAGTACCTGGACCCCTGCGACCCGCACCTCTGGTCTCCGCTCGGGAAGGAGCAGACGGAGGAGAGGCCAACTCGCGCCGACGGCAAGAAGGAGGGGCGTCTGGCGGTACCCTTCCGAGATCTCGCCAACCAAGCGGTCATTGAGCTCCTCACACTGGCGGCCTGCCAGCAGCTCGTCGCTCCGGAAGAGGAGTGTCGCCGACTCCTCTGGGCCGCGCCGCTCAACCCGGCCGTCTACCCCCTGGCGGCCAAGGTGCACCACGATTCAGGCCGAGCCGACTCGGCCCGGGAGGTCTGGCGCACCGGTTGGCGCCTTGCGGGCAGTCCCGGCGACCGGGCCGGGCGCTTCCTCTCCCGCTCCTTCTACGAGGAGGAAGCCCGGCATGCTGCGCGCGTCCACGCGCCCGACCTCAAGGAGGACGTCCGGGCCCTCTGTCGAAAGCTCGCACCACTGTGGTGCCTGATTGCGGACTGCCCGACGCTGGCCGAGGCCCTGGCCACGTCCGGTGAGGCCGCCCATACCCGGGAGGCCTTCGAGGCCCGGATCCGGGCCGCGGTCATCGCCGGAGCCACCGGGGCCGCTGAAGAGCTGGCGGAAGAGACGGTGGAGCGGTTCCCCGAGAAAGTGCAGTTCCGCTACTATCTGGCCTGGCTGCTCTACGAGCGGGAGGACGTCGCCGGAGCCGTAGAGCTGCTTTTGGACGACGAACACTGGCCCAAGGAGAGCCCCTGGTCCGACCTCAGGTTCAGACTCCTTACCCGGTTCACCGAATCGGACAGAGGCGGGAGCGCTGGAACGCTGCCGACTGCTACGACTGCCCAGTGACGATACTGGCCAGCATCAGGAGTTGAGGCTGATCAGCGAAGCGATGGTGCCGCCCATGATGCCCGCGCGCACCTCCTCATCGACGGGCCAGCGCTCGATGGTGCGCAGATCAAAGCGCACCTGTTCCGCGCCTCCCCAGGGGTAGTCAAGACCGTAGATGAGTCTGGGGGCGAGGCCCAGTTCCAAGAGGAGCCCCAGCTCATCTTCGGGCACGTGCCACCCGGCGGCCGCTCCGAGCACCAAAGCCAGGTCGGCGTAACAGTTGGGTGCGCTCTGCAGTGCCAGCATGGTCTCCCGGAAGAAACCCAATCCGCCACAGTGGGCGATGATGAAAGGAAGCGTGGGGAACCGGCAGGCCACCTCCTCCACCAGGAGCGGGCTGGCGTAGCGCACCGGCCAGGGCCAGCGCCCGTGACCGCAGTGGACAATGAGCGGTCGACCGTGTTCCTCGGCGATCTCGTAGAAGCCGTCGTGCCGAGGGTCGGCGATGTTTAGTTGGCAGATGGACGGGTGCAACTTGATGCCCCGGAAGCCGAGCTCGAAGGCCGTGAGCAACTGGGAGCAAGGGGCAGGCCCGTCCAAATCGATGGTGGCGAAGCCCAGGATGTTTTCGTAGGGCTCGATCTCGTCGGCCAGCCATTTGATGGGGTCCTGGCCGGGGAGTGTGCGACTCGTCGCGTGCACCTTGGAGGCGTCGAACGGGGCGAAGGCCACGGCCAGGTCGAAACCCAGGTCGCGGGCAAACTCGCTGAGATGCGCTGCCCGCCCCGGATTCTTTTTCTTGAGTGCCCCCTCCCTCATCCCCCCCGGCCAGAGATGACAATGAAAAAGCACCCGCACGCTACCCACCTCCAAGCCACTGACCTTCTGCGGTAGCCCCCATTGTACGGAACGGAACGCACCTGGCAAGTGCCTGAGTCAACGCGACGGGGCGCAGATGCGAAAAGGCATTACAGGTCCAGGCCCCGTCGGGTAGGATAGCCGTAGCAGTCTCAGCAGCTCGTTCTGCCGGAGGGACCCTTAGCGAAGGAGGGACGACCATGAGCATGGAAAAGGTGAGAGCTTTGATGAAGGAGGCGGGTTGGGGTGACCTGGCGACCACCGACGGCGAGCGGGCGTTCGTCCGGCCGATGGGTGGCTGGGCCTGGGTAGGTGAGGAGCTGTGGTGCGCCACGGGCGCCGACAGCGACAAGGTCGCCCAGCTCAAGACAAAGCCCCACGCCGAGTACTGCTTCACCGACAAGCAGGGCCGGCACGTGCGCATCTCCGGCCCGGTCACCGTGAGCACCGACCAGGACGACAAGGACAAGCTCTACGCCCTGGTCCCTGCGCTCAAGGAGCACATCGCCGACCCCAAGAGCCCGCAGTACGTGGTACTGCGGATGCACGTCGAACGCGCCAGGCTGATGGACAGCCACGACCTCCAGTACACCGAGGTGGCACTCAAAGGTTGACCTTCACTACCTCTCCTTTACCTCGTAGGCGCCGAGGTCGAAGGCTTTGCCCTGGGGCCGGGCGGTTCCAAGGTAGTCGGCCGGGACGGCCTCGCGCAAGGGAATGCCGGCATCGATGACGGGACTTCCGGGCAAAGGCACGAGGTCGTTCTTCAGGTCGAGCGTGGGGTCGGCGAGGATGCTGTGGGCGTCGAAGGGCGTGTTTGACCGCCAGTGCTCGAAAGAGTTCCAGTACTTCCCCTCGGGCTCGTACCAGAACGTGTAGGTGCCTTTCGGGTTGAAGTAGAGGTTGTGGTCGCAGCTCAGGTCGCTCCTTCGGGAGAGACCGAGCTTGTGGACGAAGAGAAAAGGACGGTCGGACAGCACGACGACCACGTTGTTGGCGACGGCGACGTTGGTGCTGGGCGTCCTGTGCGTGTTGGCGTTGACGTTGATGGCCCCCTGGTGGTCCTGGGCCACGTCGTACAGGGTGTTGTTGTAGAACTGGCAGTTGCTGGCGGCCTCGAAGGCGAGGCCCGAGCCTTTGGTGCGCATGATGACGTTGTTTCGGGCGATGCTTTCCCGGCACTCGTACTCGGAGGTCAGGAACTGCTTGCCCGAGGACTGTCCGAGCATGATGCCGTTGGCCTTCGTGTCGGTAACCAGGTTGCCTTCGATGATGCAGTTCCGGGCCCCGCCTTTCATATAGATGCCGTTGCTCCTGATGTGGTGGACGTGACAGCCTCGCACGACCACGTTGTCGGCGGAGACGTTGTCTATCCCCTCGGCGTTCTCCGAGCGCTTGCCGGTGTCGTAGATCTCGCAGTCCTCGATGAGGACGCCGGGGGCCGTCCGCACGATCTTGACTGCGTCCGCGCCGCAGCCGTGGAGCTTGCAGTTGCGGACGGCACCGTGCGGGTGCTCCATCTTGACACAGTGAGCCCCACCCCCCACCAGCTCCAGCCCCTCGATGGTGCAGTTGGGCGCGTAGAACCAGACGATGCACGAGCCTCTCTCCACGGGCATCACGATGACGGGCTTCTCGCCTTCGTGAGCGCACAAGGTGAGGCCCTCCTTCTGAAGGAAGATCATCCTCTTCGTTATCTCTGGGCTCCGGTAGGACCCTCCTCGCATGACGACGGTGTCGTTGGCCTGCGCCCGCTCCAGAGCGCTGAAGAGTTCGGTCGGCTGTTCGAGGGTTGCAGGACTCCCTGCCTTGCCGTCGGTGGAGACGTACCAGTCCCTGGCCCAGAGCGAGGAAGTCGCCACGGCGAACAGGAGCGCGGTGAAGAGGAGAGTCCGGGACCTCACCACCTGACGCATGGTGTGCCTCCTTGGTCAGCCGGCTGAGCTAAGACGAACGGAGCCAGAGGATCAGCCGCAAGCCCACGGCAGCGACCATACAGACGATGTTGATTGCCAGTACCGCGTAGAAGAGCCGCCGGTCAGAGTTGCCCCATGCGCGCGGTCCCGGTGGTGATATGTAGCCCGGTCGCTTGACCAGAAGCAGCAGCAACACCACACCCACATACCAGAGCGCTGAGAGAGCTGCGCCCGGCGCCCACCAGGACAGGGTGAGCTGCGTAATCAGGCTGGCGGTCACGGCCTGGAAGATTATGAAGGGGAACAGGATGGACTTCGGCCACCGCTGTCGCGTCGTCTCAGCGTTCACGAGTCTTCGCCACTTGCAGGGGCATTGGCTTCACGAAAGCTCCCAGCACACGCGAAGGGCCAACGCCACCGGGACGTAACTCAACAGGAGGGCGTAAGAAGCAACACGGAGCTTACGGTCCCAGGGGCGCCACTCGGCAAGGTCACCCGGCGCCCACCAACCGACGCGCAGGGCGAGTACTATGACGAGGACCAGACCAGCCAGCCACCAGACGCCGGCAGGAAGCAATCGGTCCAGAGAGGTCAGCAGAAGGCTCCCAACCATAAAGAAGTTGCCGAGATGCAGCCAGAGAAGGAGCGTGGGATCGGGGTTACGCTGCCAGCGGTCGTCCTCTGGCTCGGTGCGGACGTCAGGTCGCCCCGGCAGAGGCCCAGTGATTGACGGCATACAACCCATCCCCCCGCACAAGCGTCAGTGCGGCGAACCGTAGTGGACCCGAAGTATGACTCAGCGTCCCAGGAAGAGGCGTTCGGCGAGGATGTCGGGTAGTCCGGCCCTGGTGATCTTGCGGGCGGCCTGCTCGATGTTGTACTTGACCCGCCTGATGGTGACCAGAGCGCGGTCGCTGTCGTAGACGCAGTAGCAGGCCCGGGCGTCCTCGTCGCGGGGCTGGCCCACGGAACCGACGTTGACCAGGGTCTTGACCTGGGGGTCGATGGTGACCTCGGGTCCGGAGGAGTGGGTGATGGGGTCGGTGTCGAAGAAGACGATGGGGAGATGGGTGTGGCCGAAGAAGGCCAGGGGCGCCTCCTGCTTGAGGAAGCAGATGCGGGCCTGGCTGGGAGCGAAGATGTAGTCGAACCGCTCGGGGGCGAAGAAGGAGCTGTGGACCAGGGCGAAGCCGTTCATCTCGGCCACCAGCTCCAGGCTGGAGAGGTCCTGTTGGGCCTTGGGAGACAGCCTCTCGGCGGTCCACTGGAGGGCCCGGCGGGCGTAGGGGTTGAAGTACTCCAGGGAGCTTCGTCCGGAGGCAGCGTAGTCGTGGTTGCCACCCACGACGACAGCGCAGTGCTCGCTGACCAGTGACAGGCAGGCTTCGGGGTCGGCCCCGTAGCCGACCACGTCGCCGACACAGAGGGTCTCTTCCACGTCCTGGGTCGCGATGTCCTCCAAGACGGCCTTCAGGGCCTCCAGGTTACCGTGGACGTCACCAATGAGGGCACAGCGCATCAACACCACCTCCGCGCTCGGCAGCTCACGAAACAGGGAACGACGGAACGATCCCCCCGCTCCCCGTTCGCCCGGCGCGGGTCAGCGACCGTCGCGTGAGCTTCACACTTGGGTTCTGGTTCAAAGCTCCCGACGCTGGAACAGCAACATGGCCACCAGCAGGGCGCCGACGCTGTAGTAGACGGCGTAGCCGAAGGCCAACAGCATATAGGAGTACGGTATCCTGGTGCCCAGGGCAAGGGCCTGGACGTTGTACGTTTCCAGGAAGGGCAGGGCGCCAAGGACGAGTCGGGCCACGAAGTCCAGCCAGGGTGGGGTGTTCACGTTGGGCAGCGTCTCCAACAGGAACCAGCCGCTCAGGTTCCCCAACAGAAAGACGCCGAAGCAGATGCCCACGTTGATCACCATGCTGGCGTACACCGACACGGCCACCGAGATGGCGGCCAGCACCAGCACCTGGAAGAAACTCAGCAGACAGCCCGTGCCCACACTGATCACCCCGTGGATCTGGGCCGCCAACTGCTGCTCGGGCTTCAGGAACTGGTCCATCACCTGCCACCAGACCATGGCCGCGAACACCAGGGTGACGACGAACGTGGCCAGGAGCACCGCAGCCACTATCCCCAGGTACTTGCCCAGGATGAACTGACCGCGACGCACCGGCTTGGACACCACGGTAACGGCCGTGCGCTCTTCGATCTCCCGGTGGATGACCCGACTGGAAGCCAGCAGTGCGATCAGCAGCCCGGTGA
>CAZIBA010000005.1:0-7526 GCA_964536795.1 uncultured Planctomycetota bacterium
GTCGGCCAGGAGTCCCCTGCGAAGGGGTCGCGAACGGAGGAGGGACGCAAGGAGCATCACCCCCACCGTGAGCAAGCTGAGTACCCAAAGGTTCGCTGCCAGCACCGCCTACACTCCCTCACCGTCCGACCCACCGCCACCGCCGGGGGAGTACAGCCACCGACTGGCCACGGCGAAGCCCACCAACACCGCGGCCAGCACCAGGTAGGAGCCCTCCAACCTCATTCGCTGGCGGAGCAGCTCTCCTCCCAGAAGCCCCACCACCATCGCCGCGTCGCGCCAGATGAAGAGACTCCCCAGCGCCATCATTCTCCGGGGTCCCTTGACCAGGTCACCGGCCATGGCCGTGGCCACGACGGGCACCATACCCGAGGGGAGGCCCAAGAAGAACGCCGCCGCCCCCAGCCCCACCGACCACCTCAGAAAGCTGGCCAGCACCAGCCCCACGGCCCCACCGAGGAAGCCGACGGAGAGCGTCACCCGCCGACCCCAGCGGTCGTTGGCCCAACCCCCGGCGTAGCTCAGGACGGCCTTGGGTACGTGGAACCACAAGGCCACCAGACCCAACGAGACCACGGAAGTGCGCTCTATGACTTCGTCGCTGAAGGTGGAGAGCAGCACAGAGTACGTCAGACCCGAGGCGAACAGCATCACCCCGGCCAGCAGGATGCGACGGTCCAGAAGCAGGCTTGCGTATACGCGCGGCTTCGGTGCCTCTTGTGGTGCGCCCCCTCGCCACAACGTCGCTGCGACTGCAGCCCCGGCCAGGGCCACTCCCGCGGCCCAAGGGACGGTGGCCCAGGGGCTTCCCCAGTACCAGGACAGGAGCGACTGGACGACCAGCCCCAGGGCCAGACCGGTGAGCGTGCCCACGTAGATGGTCGCCGCCCCACGACCGTACTGACTCCGGTCTGCCAGGTGCAGCACCCGGCTGCCGCTGGCCACCCAGAGCGAGGCCGCCCCCCAGCCCCAGACCGCTCCCCCGACCAGGAGGAGCCACCCGGGCGCCCCCAGCAGTATGAGCGTGGGAAGGAGCGCGTAGCACAGGGCCCCCAGGAATATCGACAGCCACTCCCCCAGCCACCGTGCCGTCCAGGCCACCCCGATGCGCCAGACGAGAAACGACCCGTAGACGACGGCCAGCAGCCTGGTCCTGAGCAGCCCGGCTTGCTCGGTGCCTCCCAGGGCCGGTTTGAGGAATTGCTGGAAGGCCCCGGCGCCAAGGAAAAGCAGGAAGAAGCAGGCGGCCAGGCCCCAGAGCTGCCGACGACCCCAGGCCGGGTCCCCCGACTGCGCAGGGGAGGGGACTGAAGCCAGTGCGGAGTCGGCCTCGGTCACTTCACCATCACCAGCAGTTGGCGCTGACGGGGGCCGTCGAACTCGCAGAAGTAGATGCCCTGCCAGGTGCCCAGGACGAGCTGGCCGTCGGCAACCGGGATGGTCTCGGAGCAGCCCACCAGGGTGCTCTTGACGTGAGCGTCGGAGTTGCCTTCGCTGTGTGCGTAACCTTCGTCGCGGGGAACGAGCTGGTTCAGCTTCATAACCAGGTCCCGGCCGACGGAGGGGTCGGCGTTCTCGTTGATGGTGACCGCAGCGGTGGTGTGGGGAACGTAGACCAGGCAGGTCCCTTCCTCGACCCCGCTGCCACGCACCACCTGGTCAACCAGGCTGGTCACGTCGATGAGCTCGACCCTCTTCGACGAACGGACCGTCAGCCCTTTCATAGCGACCACCCTTTGCTGATGTAGTGGACCACTTCAACCCACTTGTGTGCCCGGGGCGGACTCGTCCTGCGGACCCGTTGGACCCGACCCGGGCAAGCCTCGCCCAGGCACGGACACTCGTCGTCGCTCCGCTATCTTACTGTACTCGGGGGCAGAGGCAACAGCGCTCCTGGCCGATCTTGACCGGAGCGGAGGCGAACTGTACCATTTCCGTGTCTGCTTGGCCTCGTCACTGAGTGGGACTTCAAATGGAATTCCTGGACACAATTTGCCGACGGGTCCGTGAGCGGGTGACGACCAGGGAATCGGCGACGCCACTGAAGGGGGTCAGGGAGCGCGCAGCCCGGGCCGGGCCGGTGCGTGGCTTCCGGGAAGCCCTGGTCACACCTGGCGAGGTGGGCCTTGTCGCCGAACTCAAGAAGGCGTCGCCCAGCAAGGGTCTCATCCGCGCCGATTTCGATGTTGCCTCCTTGGCACAGGCTTACGAGCGGGGTGGCGCCCGTGCCCTGAGTGTCCTCACCGAGCCCGACAACTTCCAGGGGAGCTTTGACTACCTGAAGGCTGCACGGGGGGCGACGGGCTTGCCCGTCGTGGCCAAGGACTTCTTCCTCACCGCCTACCAGATCTACGAGGCCCGGGCTCACGGGGCCGATGCAATCCTCCTCATCGTGGCCGCTCTGAGCGACGAGGAGCTGCGCGAGTTTGGGCAGTTGGCGGCCGAGTTGAGGTTGGCAGCCCTGGTGGAGGTACACAATGAGGCGGAGCTGGAGCGCGCTGTCTCTGCCAAAGTCGACATCATCGGCATCAACAACCGGGACCTCCGCACCTTCCAAGTGGACCTGGGTGTGACGGAACGCCTGGCGCCCCAGGTTCCCGAAGGTGCTCTCATCGTGGCTGAGAGTGGCATCCGCACCCCGGACGACGTGGCCCGCGTGGCCGCCGTCGCTGTGGACGCCATCCTCGTAGGCGAAAGCCTGATGCGAGCCGACGACGTGGAAGCCGCCACGCGCAGACTGGCCACGGCTGGCAAGGTCGCCGGCCAAGGGGCTTAAGCCCCTTGTCTTTCTCTGCGGCCGGTTCTGATGTCGAGGCGAGGCAAATGGCAGTCAAGCTCTCCCTTTTCGGACTCTCGCTGTGGGGTCTCCTCTCTGCAGCGACGGTCGTCGCCTGTGCAGCCACGGTGGTCGGATTCCTGGGCCTTCTCTGGTGGGTCTTTGAACTGGCAAGCCACTTCCGCGTCCAGTACGCCTGCTGTCTCGGGGCGGCAGCCCTCGTTTTTCTGCTGGGGCGGAAGCGTTGGTGGGCCGGCGTCGCCGGGGTGTTTGCCCTGGTCAACGTGTGTCTTATTGCTCCACTCTATTCTGGTGCGGCCGCTGTCCCGGCCGAGGGCCCGACGGTACGGGCGCTCCTGGCGAACATTTACACCGGCAACCGGGCGCACGATAAGTTCCTTGCCTTTGCTGGCTCCACGGACCCCGACATCATTGTTCTCCTCGAGGTCAATCGAAGGTGGATGAGTGAGCTCTCAGGGCTCAGGGGCGAGTACCCGCATTGGCACAGCTCGCCACGGGAAGACAACTTCGGCATTGCCCTGCTTAGCCGGATTCCTTTTGAAGAAGTGAGAACCAGCTACCTCGGAGGGGCTGATGTGCCTTCGGTGGTGGCTCGCCTTCGTATCGATGGACGTCCACTGACGGTCATCGGGACACATCCCCTGCCGCCCGTGGGACGGAACTACTCCCGCTACCGAAACGAACAGCTCGCGGAACTTGCCCAGTTCGTATCTTCCCGGGAGGGCCCGGTCGTGGTTCTGGCCGACCTCAATATGACGTCGTGGTCTCCGTACTTCCGCCGGCTGCTCCGGACGAGCGGCCTGAGGGACAGCCGAAAGGGCTTCGGGCTCCAGGCCACCTGGCCGACTTCCAACCGGCTCCTCTTGATTCCATTGGATCACTGCCTGGTCTCCTCCGGGGTGCGTGTGCACAGTCGGAAGGTCGGACCGAACATCGGCTCCGACCACTATCCAGTGGTGGTTGACTTCTCGGTTGGACAAGCATGGGATAACTGACCTCGTACCGGGTCACGAGTACGCGCGCGGTCTCTTGCCGTCCGTGGGTGAAAGGTTGGCGTCGTCGGGCTTGCTCTCCCGGTGTCGAGCCTCGTGATCAGGGGAGGAGAATCGGGCTATGCTGGCTCTGGCGGTAGCGGGCATTGTGCTTGGTCAACTGGCGCTCGTGCTTGACCTGGGCAACAGGCTCTTCGGCTCCTATGTGAGGAGCGCGGTTGGCACGACGGCAAGAATTGTGCTGATAGTGGCATCGGCGGCTCTTCTGGCATTGCCGCTTTTCGTCCTTGCGGTGGACTATTCGTCGACGGCCGGACACGTTTTGCTCTACGTATGCGGATGCATAGGCTTTCTTGCTCTGGTTCACTTCCTGTTCCCATATCGCTCGGGCATTCGGAAAGCCAAAGAGCTGAACGACGAGACTTCTACGACCGCCTTGGCGGGTGGCGTGGTCCTCCGTCACAGCGTTCTCGAAGTCCCCGCTCTTCCCGACGGTCTTGAGGTGCTTCGTCTGCTGGTGATCTCCGACTTGCACTGCAACAGCCAGGCAAAGCTGACTTTAGTCCGGGAGACCTTGCAGGGGCTCTGTGACCAGCAGGCTGACCTCGTGTTTGTGCTGGGCGACTTCGGGGAAGAGGCACCAATCCTACCGGAAGTGGTTGAGGCTCTGAACGACGTACCGAGTCGGTTTGGCACGTTCTGCATCCGCGGGAACCATGACTTCGAGGGAGGCCGGGAGGCAATACTGGAGGAGCTTCTGGCGGAGAGCTCCATGACGCTGCTCTCCAACGAGGCTCACTCCCTGCGCCAGCTTCGTGTGACCTTGGTCGGCGTCGAACGGCCGTGGAAGCGCACGCCTGTGCCGGTGGAAACCACTTCCGGGTTCGTCATCGGACTGTCGCACACCCCGGACAACTTCAGGCTCTTGGTCAGGCTGGGCGTTGACATAGTTTTCGCCGGTCACACTCACGGGGGCGGACTGAGATTGCCGGTGGTAGGCGCGCTCTTGGTGCCCTGTCGATACGGTCGCTTCTTGGACAAGGGCTGGTTTGCGCTGAAGCATTGCTTGATGTACGTGACGTTGGGCTTTGGGTACTTCTCCTGGGGCGAGCGGGACGCCGCCGAAGTGTTTCACCTCACGCTGACAGCCAAGCAGTGAATGGTTTGGGGGCGTGCTATCGTCCTGGGTAGTTGGTTCCCTTCAGGTCTTCGACGGCCTGCAGTGCGGAGTAGGCAGCTGTCGCTCCTTCCCCGCAGGCCACCACGATCTGGCGAAGGGGTTTCTTGCGGACGTCGCCGCAGGCGAAGATGCCTGGTGCGGAGGTGGCCATGTTCTGGTCGGTGAGGACGTAGCCTCTCTCGTCCTTCTCGACGGACGGGGGCAGGAAGTCGCTGTTCGGGGTGAAGCCCACGAAGATGAAGACCCCGTCGCAGGCAATTCTCTCGGTCTCTTCCGTCTTCACGTTCTTGACGATGACGGCCTCCACCGTGTCTTCGCCCGTGATCTCCGTCACCACGGTTCCGTAGCGGACCTTCACCTGGTCCCCGGCCGCAAACAGACGGTCTTGCAGGGCCTTGCTGGCCCGCAGGCGGTCACGTCTGTGAACCAGGACTATCTCGCGGGCGAACCTGGTCAGGAAGGCGGCCTCCTTGACCGCGGTGTCACCTCCTCCCACGGTGACCAGCTTCTTGTCGCGAAAGAAAGCACCGTCACAGGTGGCGCAGCAGGAGATGCCCCGTCCCCAGAAGCGCTCCTCCCCAGGGACACCCAACTTGCGGGGATGGGCCCCGCTGGCGACGATGACCGTACGGGTGACCAAGGACGAGCCCTCGGTACGCACGGTCCATCCCGGTGGTTCCGGGTTGGCCTCCACGGCCGCCACCGCCTCGGACCTGATCTCCACCCCGGCCTCTTCCGCCTGCGCCTGCATCTTCTGAGCCAGCTCCAGACCGGAGATGCCTCCGGGAAACCCGGGGTAGTTCTCCACCAGGTCGGTGGTGGCGGCCTGGCCGCCAGCAAACTGTGATTCCAGGACCGCCGTGGCCAGGCCGTCCCGCACGGCGTAGAGTCCGGCCGTCATCCCCGCTGGCCCGGCGCCGATGACGACGACGTCGTAGGTGTCTCCCATCGTGTTGGGTCTCCTCCGTCTGTCGGGTTACGCTGCTTGCCCGAAGGAAGCCCGGTACGCCTACAGGCGAGCAAGGAGCTTCTCGATGTCCACGTAGTTGTTGATGAGGCGACGGGCCAGGGCGATCTTGTTGGTGTCGTCGGGCCGGATCTTGACGACCAGGTCGCGGATGCGGGCGGCGGTGGCGTAGGTGTCGTCTTCGACCAGCATTACAGGGACGGGGGTCCGGCGGATAAGCCGGAGGACGTTACGGTGGGGCTCGATCCCACCGGTGAGCACGATGCCACTGACGTGGCTGCCGTCGTCCACGCCGGCGACGTAGGAGGAGAGGGCGGTGAGGATGAGGTCTTCCCGGTCGCCCGGGGTGACCAGGAGAACGCCCCGGTCCATGTAGGCCAGGGCCCGGTGGGGACTCATGGCTCCGACCACGGTGCGGGTGACGCTGCTGTCCAGTCGCTCCTCACCGTTGAGGAGTTCCGCGGAGATGTCCTCGAGAATCTGCCTGAGGGTGGGTCCGGCCAGCAGTGGCTGGTAGGGTACCACGCCGAAGAGGTCAATGCCGCGCTTGGCAAGTGCCTTCCTGGCGTAGTGCTCGACCATGTCCAGCTTCTCGGGGATGACCTTGTTGAGGATGACGCCCACGATCTCCACGTCGTGGAGCTTGAAGAGGGCGGCGTTGAGGAGGATTTCGTCGATGGGCCGACCGATGCCCCCCAGGGTGACGATGAGGGCCTTGCTCTGAAGCAGTTGGGCCACCCGGGCGTTGGACATGTCCAGGACGCAGCCCACGCCGGCGTGACCGGTGCCCTCGATGATGACGAACTCCTTGCCCTCGGTCACCCGGCCGAAGCTGCCCAGCACCTGCTCCTCCAGGTCGTGGGCCTGGCCACCGTCGATGTACTCCCTGGTGAAGTAGCGGTCGATGGCGATGGGGCTCATGTCCTTTAGGTGACAGTCGACGTGGCAGACCTCGGCGATGAGCAGCGAGTCCTCGTCGACGTGGTAATTCTCCCAGACCACGTAGCGCTGCCCCACCGGCTTGATGAAGCCCACGTCGCCGAAGCGCCGCTCCATAGACAGGATCATCCCCAGACAGGTGGTGGTCTTCCCCTGGTTCTGACCCGTCGCTGCAACGTAGACCCGCTTGGACATCCAGCCTTCCTCACAGTATCGTGTGCTGAGCTCACCAACAGAGAAGGTGACGCCGGCACCCGCATTCTAACACGCGCGAGGGCCTCTGCCAAGCAAATGGCCCGGAGGAACGAGGGAGTTCACCACCGGGCGCCAACAGCCCGTGGGGGTGGGGACGGGTGCCGGAAGAGAAACCCGGACGGGCCTGTGCAGCCCGTCCGGGTCTGGTGAGGGTGCCGGTGCACCCGGTCCTCAGAGTGGGGTCGATCCCTGAGCCTATCGATCCAGAGCCCTTCTCAACTTGACGATGAGCTTGCGGAGTCCCTGCACCTCTTCCCGCAGCTCCCGCAGTTCGACGCGGATTTCGCGCATCTGGCCGTGTAGCTCCCGCACCTCGGGTGGCAGTCCCTCAGGGCCACTCGGGCGTTCGGGCCCACGTCTTTCGCCACGGAGCCCCAACCCGGCGCCTTCACGCCT
>CAZIBA010000005.1:7626-17368 GCA_964536795.1 uncultured Planctomycetota bacterium
GCCTGCTGCCGTCGGCGGATGCCCTGACGCAGGCGCTCGGCTTCCTCGTGCCTGCCCGCTTCGGCCAGCTCGTCGGCTCGTCTTCCGGTACGGGCCAGTCGCTCGCGAGCACGTACGCGGATGGCCTCACGCGCCTTCTCCCCTTGCGCCATCAGCTCCCGGAGTTCCTTCTCCAGTTGCTCGGCCTTCTGGGCAGCTTCGGCGGCTTGCTCTTCCTTGCCCTGCTCACGCAGTTGACGGGCGTGAGCGTCAAGCTGGTTGATTCGCTGGCGGAGTTCCCGGATCCTCTCCACGTGCTCACGGGCTTGCTTTCCGAGTTGCTCAAAGCGCTCGGCCTGCTCGCGGAGCTTGTGGGCAGCTTCCGTCCGTCCGGCGGCTTCCAGCCGTTCGGCCCCCTGGCGTAGGCGTGCGGGGGCCAGCTCGCCCGTCCTGCCTCTTCCGCCCGAGCCCTCAGCAGCCTCGCCGCGCTCGGTCCGCGAGGCTTCCAGGCGCTCGCGGATCTCGTTTCTCAAGGCCTGGGCTTCCTTTCGGCGGGCGTTGGCTTCCTCGAAGTGGCCTTCGGCCTCCAGCTTCTCGGCCTGGGCCAGGAGCTCCTTGATCTGGGCGTGGGCGCGGCGGAGCTCAGCGCCCGGTCCCTGGCCCGGCTGGTCTGCTTCCCGCTCCCAGCCCGGGCCCCGTCCGCCAGCAAAGCCCCCACCTCTGGCCTGGGCCCATACCGTACCGGCGGTCATTGCCAGGGCCACGACCGCCACCAAGCCCATCAAACATCTCCGTCTTGCCATCACTGACGCTCCTTCCTATAGACCCTTCAGTTCTCCCCCGGCCGCAGAACCCGAACCGGTCTCCTCTGCGGCTCGCCTGTCTTCACCCCTTTAAACGAGCAGCCTGCTGAGGAGGTTCCGCGCATTTCTTGGGGGGCCCTGGCGGCCGGGTTGTGAAAAGGGGACGCGTCAGCGCGCTATCCGGTCGGTGAAGCGCTTGACGATGTGGTCGATCTCTCGCTTCTGCTCGGGGGAAAGGGGGTCGGGGTGATGGTCGCTGAGGAGATGACGTGCTTTGTCCCGGGCACGCTCCTCCAGGCCCTGGAGTTTCTGGTGAGCGAAGGCCTCCCAGTTGGAGCGCTCCAGGAGGTCGGAGAGGAAGAACTCGCAGCGAAAGGCAGCGGCCGTGTGGGGGTGATCGATGAAGGTCCCACCGGGACCGACTTCCCGGATGACGTCCAGGGCCAGGGTCTGGTCAGTGACCTCAAAGCCCTCGACGATCCGTCGGACGACACGGGCCAGCTCAGCGTCGATGACCAACTGAAGGGGTGAGAAGGTGAGCAGGTTCTCCAGTTGACCGAGCGTCCCCACGGCCGGGGCTCCCGCCAGGACGGGAAGGAGGAGGGACAAGGCTTTCTCCATCCCCGCCTGCTCACCGGGCGCGCAGGCGTCCGTCTTGCCGCCGTGCACTCCACCCAGGCAGCTGTAGTACTCGGCCAGCATCTGGGCCACGGCCACCAGCATCACCAGCCTGTCGGGCCCGGCCATGGGCGTGAGACCCGTCTTCATGTCGGCCAGGGCCGGGGTCAATGCTGTAGGCCAAGACCAACCCACCCAAGCTCTCGGCGAAGCCGACAGCGAGGGTGCCGGCTATGGTGGCCGGCGCGGTGGTACCAGCGGTGGGCATGGTGTCGAGGCTTTGGGGGAGGCCCTTCCTGATGTAGGCGATAAACAGCTCGGCCATATTCCGGTCCAGGCAGAGGGGAGAGCGGGCCTCGGAGTAGCCCACGAGGACGGGGCGTCGGCGAAGCTCCTCCTCTGAACCCCGCACCACCACAGCCATCTCGTAGATGGCCTCCACGTCGTCCAACGTCCAGGCTTCCACACCCCCCAACGTGGTCGTGTGCTTCACCAGCTCGGCCGTCATCAGGATGGGGCGCAGTTGGTGGGGGACTTCCTGGGCGCTGCAGGGGAGACCGGTGAAGTCGATGTCCTCCAGGCCGTCAGCGAGACGAAGCGAATCGCGCACGTCTTCCAGCGTCGCTTGTCGCCGGACGCCTTCGAGGTCGTAGATGAAGGGGGGGAAGCCTCCGGAGCTGACGGTGAAATCCCGGCGTATGCCCAGGGGTTGTGTCGTGAAGGCGACCTTGGCATATCGGTGAGGCATCTCGGCCGGTTCGGTGCGGGAAGCGTACTGCTCTCGCATCCGCTGGAGGCAGTCCTGGACGATTCTTTCGGGGAACGTGACCCTCTTGCTGGCCGTATCGACCTGGCAGCCGAAGGCGGCCAGGGACGTGAGCGCTTCCTCGCAGTCTATCCACATCCCCACCTCGCCGAGGATGCGCACCGCCCCCCGATGGATACGCTCCATCTCCTCGTTAGACAGTACCCGCAACCGACCCCTCAACTGGCCCACTGTTTCATCCCCGATCTGAGACCAGGCCGACTTTCGGCGTTATTCTTCCCCAGCGTAGTAGCGGAAGAGGTGGGTGCCTTCGCGTGTGTGCGGGTCGAACTTGGCGGCGAGTGCTGCGGCCTCCCGCTCGCTGTGTGTCACTGATGGGTCTCGCTCGTGCGATAGCAGGTGATAGAAGAAGGCGATGGTGAAGAGTGTGCCTGAGTCTTGGTCTATGCTGCCGTCGCAGGCGATGTAGGCTTTGCAGCCACTGTCCAGGAAAGCCCGGGCGAGAGGCTCCCGGCCGGTTCCGCAACCCACCGCAATGACGGTTCGCCCTCGGAGTTTCACCAGTTCGGGAATATTGGCTGGGGTGAGGGCGAAATCAACGCCCACCCACCGGCCTTCAACCTGGTCACTGAGGTCCACAAACCCCATCTTCATTTCTTCGGGGGTGTCATTGGAACCCAGGCCGTGACAGCACAGCACCACGTATTGGCTGTCGGGTATCTTCCCGGCAAAGAAGTCGAGCGCATTGCGCTTTTGGACACACCAATGCATATAGACACGCAGGCGAAACAGTTCCAGCGTACTTCGGATAGCGAGCGCCAGGTCCAGAGCGCCTGTGTCAGTGCCGATGACGACAGGGTCGAACATTCTCATCAGCAGCCCCCTCTCCAGTTCTCAGTCAGGAAGTTGGCAGGTGAGGAGCATCTGTTCCTCACGGGACCAGAGGGATTCGATGTCCAGGTGGATTCCTGCGAAGCCGGTGCTCTCGAAGAGCTCGGTGAGGGCGTCCGGGGTGAGGCCCGAGGACTCGTCGAACCAGGCTTCGGTGACAGCGTGCTGTGGTAAGTCAGCGGGCCCCAGGTCGGTCTCCATGGTGTGGCGTTCGCGGAGTTCTTCCTTGGTCAGGACTTCGCGTCCCAGGTCGCTCTGGGGGTCGATGCGGAAGCGGTAGTTCCGTTCCCGGCCGGGGACGCGGAGCCTTTCGGAGAACTGGTAAAAAAGGTCGCCGTGAGCCAGGTAGAAGCGCTTGAGGACGGGGGCCCCCGTCGGTCGGCTCTGCCCTCCCTGCCAGTTCCGCTCCAGACACGCGACCCGGGCGCCGGGCGAGAGAAGCCGTCTCACCTCCGCGACCACGGCCTCGGGCTCGACGGTGTTCTCCAGGATGGCGCAGAGGATGGCCGCATCAAAGGTGGCGGTGGGAAAGGGGAGCCGCTGCCCGTAGGCCACACTGAAATCGATGTTCTCGCACTGGAGCAGGCGGGCCCGCTCAGCCGCCACCGCGACCATGTTGGGGGAGACGTCGCAGGCCGTGATGTGACCCACCTCGGGGGCGATGAGCAGTGAGGGGAACCCGGCCCCACAACCCACGTCCACCACGAACTCGGCTCCGGAGAGGGCCCGGGTAAAGAACTGGCTGGCGCTCATCTCCCAACGGTCGAGGACGAACTTCCCCTCAGGGGTCACCGTGGGACGGTACCCGGCGGCCCGTTCGTCCTTGAATCGCCAGGCTTCGAGATGGCGAGGACGGCTGAGCTCAGCAGAGCTGCTCATCTTCTCAAAAGTTCCTTCACGTGCTTCACGCTCTTGGGGACACCGGTGGTGGGGTCCTCACGGCCCTCGTACTCCACCGAGAGGAAGCCATCGAAGCCGGCCTGACGAAGCTCCCGGAAGCAGGCGGCCAGGTCCACGCTTCCCTCGCCCAGGGCGCAGCCACGCAGCGCCGTCCCGTCCGGCCGGGTGCGCTCGTCTTCGGTGACCTGGGGGGGTGGGACGATGAGGATGTCCTTGGCGTGGACGTGGACGGTGTACTGGACCAGCTTCTTGGTGGCTTCGACGGGGTCGTCGCTTACGCCGGTAAAGTTGGCCAGGTCGGGGTTGGCCCGGAAGGCGTTGGAGCCGACGGCGGCGATGAGTTCCAGGACCTGATCGGCCTTGCCACAGAGCCGGCCGTGGTTCTCCAGGGCCAGCACCACGCCTTTCTCGCCAGCGTAGGCCGAGGACCCCTGCAGCCCCTCGATGATGTAGTCGCGGGCCTTGTCGTAGCTCATCCCCTCCTTGGGACTCCCGCCGAAGACCCGGCTGATGGTGGTGCCCAACGTAACCACATCGTCGATGCCGGCCCGCATGTAGTCGAGCTGCTCCTGGCGCTTGCTGGCATCGTCGTGGGCGAAGTCGTTGGAGAGGGAGTAGCTTGAAAGCACCAGGCCGGTCTTCTTTAGGAGCTCGGGTGCTCGCTTCTTCTCATCCTCGTCCTTCCAGAACGTGTCGAGCAGCTCGACGCCCTCACAGCCCAGGTCCTTGGCGTACTTGAGGAACTTCTCGACGTCCATGGCCCCGGCCCGGAACCACTGCCTGACACTCCACTGACTCAATCCCAGCCTCATCTCTCGCTCCTCTTGCTCGGGTATCCTTACCGCGACCGGGCCGCACGACGTGTGTGTCAGCCCCTTTCGGACGGGCCCAAAGGCCTGTCCCTACGTCTCAAGCCCCCACGGCAGAGAGCTTGGGTGAATCCCGACCTCAAAGCCTGATCCGTTTGCCCTTGCGGGCCGACTCGTAGGCCGCGCAGGCGATACGCACGGCCTGGTAGCCGTCCTCCACGCCCGCTTTGGGCTGCTTCCCTTTCCTGATGCAGTCGATGAAGTGGTCGGCCTCCACGGCCCAGCCTCCTTCCGTCACCGTGACCTTCGGCCGGCTCCGGCGCAGCTCCACTTTGCCGGACGGGAGCGTCCGCCCGCGCAGCACCTCCAGACCGTTGATGTAGTCGATGACGATGCTTCCGTCGTCGCCGTAGATTTCAGTGCCGGTGAACCCGGGTCGGCTGGTCCAGCCAACGTCGATATAGCCCATCGCTTTCCTGCCCTTGAAGGTCAGGATGAGGACGGCGTTGTCATCGACACGGATCTTCTTCCTCAGGGTCTTGAGCTCGGCCACCACCGTGGCCACCTCACCGACGTAGAAACGAGCGAGGTCCATGGCGTGGATGCCCATGTCCAGCAGGGCCCCGCCACCCGCCTCCCGCGGTGAGTAAAACCAGGGGCCCTTGGCCCAACCGGGGTAGGGCCCGCCGTGAGCGAAGCGGACGCGGAGCATGAAGGGCTCGCCGATGGCCCCGTCGTCCAGCAGCTTTCGGGCCCGTACGTTCCCCTTGAGGAAGCGGTGGGTGAAGCCCACCATGAAGGCGGTGCCCGATTCCCGGGCAGCGTGGCGGACCTTTCTGGCTTCCTCCAGGGTCTTGGTCATGGGCTTCTCGCAGAAAACGTGCAGGCCCCCGTCGAGGGCGGCCAGGGCCATCGGGGCGTGGAGGTAGTTGGGGGTGCAGATGCTGACGGCGTCCAGCTCCTCGCTCTTCAGGAGTTTCCGCCAATCGGCATAGGTCCGGCCGACGGGGAAGCGCTTCCTGACTTCCGTAAGACGCGCCTTCACGGGGTCAGCCACGGCCACGACGTCGGCGTACCTGTTCTTGGCGTATCCGGGCAGGTGGCAGTGCTGAGCAATCGCCCCACACCCCAGCACCGCAACTTTGAGTTTCTTCGTCATGGTTTCCTCCTCCTGGCCGGGCGCGCGTCGCGCCCGTCACTTTTCCCCTCAGAAGGAGCTATAGCGCAAGCTCGTCCTGCCCGCAAGAGGATACCGCAGGCCTTCCCGTGTGGGCCGGGCGCTATCCAGAGATTCCTTGTTAACAGAAACGGGGTTACTGTCTCGAATGGGGTGGGGCCTCACCTGCGGAAAGGCCTGTCGATGATGCAGGAGAGCGATGCGGCTCACCGTGTCCGTGAGTTCGAAGGCGTGGTAGCCACTCACGGGCGGATGGTGCTGGGGCTTGCCAAGAAGCTCCTGCCTCGGCCGGGGGATGCCGAAGACGTGCACCAGGAGGTTTTCCTCAGCCTTTGGCGGGTCTGGTGCAATTCCTCCCGGCCGAGGGCGCTCTCCTCGTACCTGTACCGGGCGACGGTACGGCAGTGCATGCGCCGGCTGAAGAAGCGTCACCCGGAGATGACCGCCGACATGATGGAGGTGGGAGACAAAAGCCGCGGGCCCCAAGACCATGCCCAGTTGAGAGAACTGGAGGACCATCTCCAGCGCGCCTTGGCCCTACTGCCTGAGCGAGAGGCCCTGGCGTTCGCACTGCGTCGGCTGCAAGGCTTAGCCTATGCCGACGTGGCTCGGGCGCTCGATTGCTCCCAAGAGACGGCGCGCGTCTACGTCCATCGCGCCGCGGCGCGACTGTCGAGACTCTTGAAAGACCATTGGCCCGGGAAGGAGGGGAAGTGATGTCCCGGCATCCGGATGAGACGGAGCTGGCGGCTCTTGTCCTGGGTGAGCTGGGCAGGAAGCGCCAAGCAGTTCTTGAGCCGCACCTTCGCGGCTGCGCCCAATGCCGGGCTACGGTAGCCCGGTTGCGGGAGGTGGTGGCCGTGTCCGATCGGCTTGCTGGCAGAGGCGTCACCGAGGAGGAACTCGGACGGGCGCACGGCGTGCTCTTGGAAAAGGTGCGCGCGAACGCCATCCCCGGCGAGCGGCCTGGTCGGAGGCAGTGGCGCTTGCTCTTGCGCTGGTTAGTGCCGTCGTTGGGTGCGGTTGCTGTCTGTGTGGCCGTGGCGCTGGTATTGGTTGTGCCTCAAGGCCCCGGTCAAGTAGTCATGGCTGACGTTCGACACGCGCTCAGGCAGGTTCCGTGGGTGCACGTGACGGGCACCGCCCGGAGCACGTTGCCGGGACAGGCTGAACCGAGAGAGGCGAGGTTCGAGCTCTGGTTCGGCTTTGGGCCTCGCCGCATGGCCGATCGGTACAGTTTTCTGGACGGTGAAGTGGTCAAGCTGGACAGCGCTCGGCTCTGGGATGCGGGTGAGAGCCGCAAGTACTGGTACAGACCGAAGACCGACACGGTGCTCGTGCAGTACTTCGACGGGAGCTATGGGCGGGTGGATTCGCCCCTCGCTGCTGTTGCGTGGCTTCTTGGTGAGGGACCCATGGCCACCTTCGATGAGCTTAAGCGGGCGCGGGAGGTCCGCCAGGGCCGGGAGGTGGACGTGCTCACGTTCGAAAGGGTCCCTGTCCCCCTTTGGGACACTGACCTGGATTCGCGGCAACTCGTCGTCGCCTGTGACCTGGAAACCAAGCTGCCCCTTGAAGTGAGCACTATCGGTCGCAGGGACGGACAGGTGGTCTTGGAGGCCGGCGGAACCGTGGACTACCCCGCCGCAGGCCCCACGAGCATCTACGACCTGGGCGTGCCCCGGACTGCCAAGGTGGACAACTATCTGCCCGAAACCGACGTGATGGCGTTACAGGATAGCATCGACGCTCACCTTGAGCGATTCGGCCCTGTCTATGATGCGGTTCTCTACGCGCGCCACGTCAGCGGGATAGTCAAGAACCCCCCCAGCGATGAGTCGTTCCTCTTCTGCGTGCGTCGAGACCACGGGCGGCTCCGACTCGACGTCTACGACCTCTTTGCTCCCGGGGAGGACCAGACTTTGGACGCACCCGACCCCGACGACCTGGACGCCATCAAAGCCTGGATGACGCCCGAGCGGTTCTACTGGTCTCTTCTCGTTGATGAGAACTGGGTACACAAACGTGGCCGTTGGGGCGACAGGGCAGGGAAGCTGCTGAAGGCGCCAAGGTCGGCTCAGTTTCGGCCGCAAGACAACTTGCTCACGGAACTGATGTGGCCGCGGACGGCTCGATTCCGACACCGGTCGGTACGTCTGCGCTCTCTGGGGGGAGGCGAGGGGCTGCCGTGCCTGGAAAGTGGCGGCGACCGCTTCTTGATTAACCCGGAGCGGGACTGTATCGCCGAACGCTACGAGCGTGAGCAACGAGGGAATTTGCTGTGGGTACGCACGGTCCAGCAGTATGCTCAGACCGACGTCGGGTACTGGTATCCGACGGTAGTGCGGGAACAGTGGCACATCACTACTGAAGCGGGGGCACGCCAGCGTCAGGGGCCCGAGGGGTTTTGGTACGTTCACCTGGAGACGCCGGACTCCATTCCCGACGAGGTCTTCGGCCCCGACAGCCTGGGACCCGGGAAAGCTGAATAGACGAAGTACCGCCGGAGGCTTACTGCGGCCTCGCGTCGAAGAGGGAAGGGTCGGTGCCGGCGTCCTTCTTTCCGGGCGAAAGGCCCAGGTGGTCGTAGGCCGGGGGGCGGACGACGCGGCCTCGGGCCGTGCGCGCCAAGAAGCCCATCTTCAGCAAGTAAGGCTCCACCATATCGACCAGGGTGTCGGACTCCTCGTTGAGGGTGGCGGCGATGGCTTCGATACCAGCGGGGCCGCCGTCGTAGAACTCGATGATGGCCCGCAGGAGCTTGCGGTCCAGTTCGTCCAACCCCAGCTCATCGACCCCCTCCAGCTTCAAAGCCTGACGGGCCACCTCGGGGGTGATCCGGCCGTCGGCCTTGACCTCGGCGAAGTCGCGTACCCGGCGAAGGAGCCGGTTGGCGATGCGGGGCGTCCCCCGGGAGCGGGAGGCGATCTCCTGAGCGCCCTCAGATTCCGTCTCCACGTTGAGGAGCTTGGCGGAGCGGAGGACGATGTCGTGCAGTTCCTCGGTGGAGTAGAAGTCCAGATAGTGGACGATGCCGAACCGTTCCCGCAGCGGGGCCGAGAGGAAACCGGCTCGCGTGGTCGCTCCGACGAGGGTGAACCGTTTCAGTTCGAGCCGGAGGATGCGAGCGTAGGTCCCTTTGTCAACGGTGAAGTTGACGGTGAACTCCTCCATAGCCGGGTAGAGGAATTCCTCCACTACTCGGGGGAGCCGGTGCACCTCGTCGATGAAGAGGATGTCGCCCTCCTCCAGGTTGGAGAGGATGCCCATCAAGTCGCCCGGACGCTCGAGGGCTGGGCCCGAGCTGGCCTGAATGCTGACGCCCATCTCCCGGGCGATGATATGGGCCAGGGTGGTCTTGCCTAATCCCGGAGGGCCGTGCAGAAGGACGTGGTCCAGGGGTTCGTCCCGGCGCTGGGCCGCCTCCAAGGAGATGGCGATCTTCTCCACCACCGTCTTCTGGCCGATGAGTTCGGCCAGACTCCGGGGTCGAAGGGCCCAGTTGAAGCCTTTATCCTCGCCGTTCTGAGCGTCGCCGCCGATCACCCGCTGTCGGGCCACTTACGTCTCCTCCCCCGGATGCGACCCCTCATCTGTCGAAGGGGGTCGGTCACTGCGATGCTGGTAGATGTCGCGAATCAGGTCTTCGACGGTCTTGAGGCTCGGTCGGCGAGCGAAGGCCTCGCGGATCAGCCTTCCGGCTTCGCCCCGGCCGTAGCCCAACTGCTCGGTGAGGATGACGAGGGCCTCCGCAGCGACATCCTCAGCCACCGGTCGCTAAACGGCTTCTCCGACCGGG
>CAZIBA010000006.1:0-15706 GCA_964536795.1 uncultured Planctomycetota bacterium
CCCTTCTCCTGGCGCAGGCGGGTGGCCCGCTCCAGCAGCCGCGAGTGGATGTAGAAGATGTCGCCCGGATAGGCCTCGCGTCCCGGTGGGCGACGCAGGAGCAGCGAGAGCTCGCGGTAGGCCCGGGCGTGACGGGTGAGGTCGTCGTAGACGATGAGGACGTCCCTCCCACGGGCCATGAAGTACTCGGCCATGGTCATCCCCGCGTAGGGGGCGACGAACTGCAGGCCGGGCGGGTCCTCCCCGGTGGTGACCACGACGATGCTGTAGTCCAGCGCCTCCCGCTGGCGCAGGTCGGAGACCACCTTGGCCACGGCCGAGGCCCGCTCCCCGATGGCGCAGTAGATGCAGATGACGTCTTTGCCCCGCTGGTTGATGATGGCGTCCAGGGCGATGGAGGTCTTGCCCGTCTGCCGGTCGCCCACGATGAGCTCGCGCTGACCCCGACCGACGGGGATGAGGGCATCGACCACCTTCAGCCCCGTCTCCAGCGGCACCTCCACCGGAGCCCGGTCCATGATGGCCGGGGCGGGCACCTCGATGGGCCGACGCTCACCGGTGCCCACCGGACCCCCCTCATCGAGGGGCTGGCCGGTGGCGTCCACCACCCGACCCAGCAGGGCCTCCCCCACGGGCACGTCCATCACCCGGCCGGTCCGCCAAACCGGGTCTCCCGCCTTGATGCCCTCGGCCTCGTCGAGCAGGATGATGCCCAACTCGTCGCGGTCCAGGTTGAAGGCGATCCCCAGGCTGTTGTCGGCGAAGCGCACCAGCTCCTCGGCCTGCACCTCGGGCAGCCCCTTCACACGGGCCACCCCGTGGCTCAGGGACAGGACGGCACCCACCTCACGGACCTGGGGCCGTCGCCGGGTGCGCTCCAGCGCCCGCTGGACGGCCTCGGCGAGCTCCTCGGGCAGGGGGCTTAAGCCCCTTGCCCCCTCCTGGAGGCTTCGACTCACGGGTCCCTCCTGACTGGCATCCTCTTCCCCCGCCTCAGCCTTCGCCGGCAAGGGGCTCAAGCCCCTTGTCCTTCGTCCTCGTCCCCGGAGGCCGTCGCAGTCGCGGGCCGGTCCTGGGCCTCCGCTTCGCCCTTGCCCTGGTGGAGCTCCTCGGCGAAGGTCTCCGCCAGACGCTCCGTCAGGTCCTGGAGATACCCGGCCACGGTCCAGGAGACCTCCCGGCCCGAGGCCTTCACCTGTATCCCGCAGACCAGCTCCTCCGAGGTCTCGAACTGGACCTCGGCCTCGGGAAGGACCTCCCGGTTGAGGACCTCGGTGAGTTGGTGGGCGAGCTCATCGGGCATCTCGAAGGCGCTGACGACGGTGAGGGTGCCGTCGGCATCCCTGGCCGCCTGGGCCAGTTCCCGGCGGGCATCCGCTTCCAGCTCCCCCAGTCGGCGGACGAAGGTCTCCACCATTCGCCGTTCCAGCTCGCTGTCGGAGAGGTCGGCCAGGGTCCGGCGGGCGATGGCGCAGACCTGCTCGCCGGCCCGGCGACGGAGACGGTCCAGGAAGGCGTCCTGCTGTCGGCGAAGCTCCTCCTCCCACTGGGAGCGCAGGCGGTCGACCTCGGTGCGGGCCTGCTGCTGGAGTTCCCGTCGGCGCTCTTCGGCCTGGGCCTCGGCCTGGCGGAGGAGCCCGGTGCGCTGGTCCTCCAGTTCCTTCTCTTTGTCCCGGTAGGAGCGGGTCAGTTGGTCGGCTTCGGCCTGTTTTCGGCGGGCCTCTTCCCGCTCGGTCTCGATGGAGTCCCGGCGCTGGTCCATGGCCCGGATGATGGGCTTATAGAGGACCAGCCAAAGCAGGACGACGAGAATGAGGAAGTTGACGATCTGAGCGATGACGGTCGGCCAATCGAGCACTGGTCAGTTCCCTGCCTGAGCGACTTGGATGACGTGGTTCCAGAAGGGGTTGGCGAAGATGAGTATCATGGAGACCACGAAGCAGTAGATGGCCGTGGACTCCACCATGGCCAGCCCCACGAAGAGGGTGCGGGTGATGGTACCGGCCTCGTCGGGTTGACGGGCGATGCCACTCAGGGCCTCGGACAGGGCCCGGGCCTCGCCCAGGGCCGGTCCGATGGACCCGATGGCGATGGTCAGTCCCGCCGTGACGATGGAGACCATCCCTATGAGCGATGCGCTGTCCATTCCAGCATCCTTTCCTGCGTGTCCGTCGGTCCGGGTCGGTTCACGAGGCGGCCACCGGCGCCAGTGGCTGACCGCTGTCGGCGACGGGCCGCTGTCGCAGCCCCGAGGCGATGTAGACCATGGCCAGCACGGCGAAGATGTAGGCCTGAATCACTCCGATCAAGAGCCCCAGGGCCTGGATGGCCACGGGGACGAAGTAGGGCACCACCAGGAGCAGCACGGCGGCCACCTTCGACGAACTCATCATGTTGCCGAAGAGACGGACGGCAAGGGCCAGCGTGCGGGAGAGCTCACCGATGACGTGGAAGGGCATCATGAAGGGAGAGGGCTCCAGGTAGTGCTTGAGATAAGCCAGCACCCCCTGCTCCAGGATGCCGTAGACGGGGACGGCCACGAAGACGCAGATGGCCAGGGCCGCCGTCGTCGACAGCGACCAGGTGGGGGCAGAGAACCAGGGGACCACGTCCAGGACGTTGGCCGACAGGATGAAGATGAAGAGGGTGCCCACGAAGGGAAGGTAGGGGTCGGGGTTGCGTCGGCTGAGTTCGCGGATCTCCCCCCTGATCTGGCTGACCAGGACCTCCAGCAGGTTCTGCCAGCGGGAGATGGGTCCCTCGGCTGACAGTCTGCGGGTGGCCAGCCAGGACCCCACCACCAAGAGGGCCATCACGATCCAGGTGTAGAAGAGCGTGGCGTTCACGTTGATGAAGCGCCACTGCCAGATGACGGTCTCGTCAGGGCTGATTCCCATTGCTGCTACGCCTCTCCGTCGTCGTCGGAGCCAGGCCCGCGCGGCCCCGGGCGCCTGTCCGTCCCTCCCCCTTCGGGGCGGAGCCAGCGGATGAGCACCGTCCGGGCCAGGACCAGCCCGCCCAGGCACACGAGAATGAGACGCCAGCGCTCCTGGGCCACCAGGTACACGCCCACGAAGTATATCCCCACCACCACCACGGTCATCCGGGCCACAAAGAGCCCCATCATCACCAGCCCCGGCCTGCGGAACTCCGACAGCCGACGGACCGTCAGCCACAGGCTCCCGAAGAAGAAGGTGCCCAACCCCACGCCCACCAGGAACGCCAGGATCAGCGGCCCCGCCCAGGAAAACACTCCGACTCCCTCAAGCTTCGCTTGTCTCGACGGTAAGCACGGCCTGCCCGAGAGAAGCTCCTCCTGCACGCGTCGGAGGGGCAGTACGAAAGAGGCCGTGCCTCCCTCACTGCTCGTCTTCGCTCTCGCGGGTGACCCAGTACCAGGCGTTCAGGCACCCCAGCCCCACCCCCAGGAAGAGGAAGGTCAGCGTCCAGGATATGGGGCTGGGCCAGCGCCTGTCGATCCACACCCCCAGGGCCACGCCCATGAGCGTGGGCACCGACACCGACCAGCCCACCAGTCCGAAGAGCCCCACCCAGAACCAGGCCGTACGCTCCCGGTCCCGGCGGGCCCGCAGCTTGCGCGTCTCCTTGCGGCCGACCGTGCCGGCGAGCTGGACCTGCTCCCCGGACGTCCCTTCCTTGTCGGGTTCGCCGTCAGCCATGTTCCTGCAGCTCGATGAACCGGTGGACGAAGTTGGCCTCGATCTTATAGAGGGCGTTGCGGGCCGAGACCTCCCGCTCGTCCAGCTTCTTGAACTCCTCCTCGACCGTCTGTCGGAGCCGACCCAGCTCGCCGCCCCGCACGGCGTTCCCGATGGAGACCAGCACCTCCTCCCCCCGCTTCACCAGGATGCCCTCGGCCACGGCCAGGAAGACCTCCTCGCCCGCCGGGGTCTGGTAGCTGAGCAGTCCGGGATCGAGAGCCGTCACGAAGTCGATGTGACGGGGGAGCAGGCAGAAGGTCCCGTCGGGGGCCTCCCCGCTCACCTTCGCCACCTCCTCCTCCAGGAGCACACGGACGGGAAGGAGCACCTTGAGCTTCATCCCCTGCCCACCTCGTCGATGGAGCCGATCATGTAGAAGTCGCTCTCGGGGACGTCGGCGAACTCGTCGGCCAGTATGCGCTCGCACCCCTCCAGCGACTCCTGGAGGCTGACCATCCGACCCTCCCGGCCGGTGAACTGCCCGGTGGCGAAGAAGGGCTGGGTGAGGAAGCGCTCCAGTTGACGGGTCCGACGGACGATCTGCTGGTCCTCCTGGGAGAGCTCCTCCAGGCCGAGCATGGCGATGATGTCCTTGAGTTCCTCGTACTCCTGGAGGTTCCGGCGGGCCTCCCGGGCCACGGCGTAGTGACGCTCGCCCACGCTGTAGGGGGTGAGGAGCTTGGAATCGGACCGAAGGGGGTTGACGGCCGGGTAGAAGCCCTGGCTGGCCCGGCTCCGGGAGAGCACGATGCTGGCCGAGAGGTGACTGAAGGTGTGGACGACGGCCGGGTCGGTGAAGTCGTCGGCGGGGACGTAGACGGCCTGGATGGAGGTGATGGCCCCACTGGTCGTGCTGCAGATGCGCTCCTCCAGGGCGGCCAGCTCCGAACCCAGCGTGGGCTGATAGCCCAGCCGACTGGGCAACTGCCCCAGGAGCCCCGACACCTCCGAGCCCGACTGCACGAAGCGGAAGATGTTGTCGATGAGGAGCAGCACGTCCTGACGGGCCTGGTCACGGAAGTACTCGGCCATGGTGAGCGCCGTGTGACCCACGCGGAAGCGGGCCCCGGGCTGCTCGTTCATCTGCCCGAACACCATCACCGCATTCTCGTGCACGCCCGTCTCCTGCATCTCCCGGTAGAGCTCCTCGGCCTCCCGGCAGCGCTCCCCGATGCCACAGAACATGCTCACGCCGGCGTGGCGACCGACCATGTTGTGGATCATCTCCATGATGAGCACCGTCTTGCCCACCCCGGCCCCACCGAAGAGACCGGCCTTGCCTCCCCTCTCCAGGGGGGCCAGCACGTCGATGGCCTTGATGCCCGTCTCGAAGACCTCCAGCGTCACCGCCTGTCGGGCCAGGGGGACGGGCTCCTGGTGGATGGAACGATACCCCTCGGCCTCCACCAGACCTCCCCCGTCGATGGGTTCGCCGAACACGTTGAAGGCCCGACCCAGCAGACCCTTGCCGATGGGCACGGTGATGGGGGCCCCGCTGTCGATGACGGGCGCGCCCCGGGCCAGGCCCTGGGTGCTGGTGAAGGCGATGCCCCGGACCGTGCGGGAGTCGACGTGGTTCATCACCTCGATGCGGATGCGACCGTCCCGGCCGGTCCGTATCTCGTTGTGGATGGAGGGGAGACCTCGCGGAAACACCGCATCAATGACGCTTCCTCGCACAGCGACCACCGTGCCCTGCCGGGACGGATCGGTCTTGCCGCCGTCGTTCATTCAGCTCTCCACATCATCGGATGCAGCCCCTGTTCCTCGCCGGATCGACTTCGGCGTCACGGGCAACCCACTGGTGGACCTCACTATAATCATCGGTCGGGAAGCGGTCAAGGAGCGGGCAACTCTGCGGCTCTGGCCCGGGCGATACCTCGACGGGCAGGAGGCCACCTCGGCTGGCCCCCCCCAACCACCTTGTGGACACCGGTCACGCCAGCACGGCAACCAACGTCTCTCCCGCGCGAACGGTCACGGGCTCAGCCAGTAGCACACGCCTGAGGCCCGCCCGGCCGGCCAGTGTGGCCCCCAGGGGACGACGACCCACCGACACGGTGAGCTTGGCCGCCTTCGTCGGGAGCCAGGGACACTCCAACTCCCTCACCCTGAGCTCCCCGAACTCAACCCGGACGGTCACCGTGCCTCCTTTCCCCCGCCGCTCCAGGCCCACGCGTCCCCATCCCGTGCCCACGGCAAAGAAGCTCCGGAAGTTCTTGCCGGGCAGCTTGGGGTCGAGCCTCAGCCGGGCCTCCGGGCCGTGGTAGCGGAAACCCGACAGTGCGGCCAGGAGGGAGTAGGAGGCCAGCGACCGGGCGTAGTGGTGACCGCACTCGAACTCGTCCCAAGGATTCCTCCGGTCGCCCCGGAAGCGCTGACGCAGGCCCTCCACCACGGTCAGTCCTTCCTCGACGAAGCCCTCGGCGATGAGGTGACTGGCCACCTGGTACTCGATGCCAGGCCACACCTCGCTTGAGAAGTAGAAGGGGTAGCCCGGCTCCTTGCCCCGGGGCCAGGTGGCGATGATGAGCCCGGCCTCGTCGTTGGCTGCGTAGATGCGCAGGCCGCAGGCGTGCCCCGTAAGGTCGCTCTTCCAGTTGTAGCGGAAGATGCTCCGGAGGGCCTTGCGGACGTG
This sequence comes from uncultured Planctomycetota bacterium, assembly GCA_964536795.1. Lineage (GTDB taxonomy): Bacteria > Planctomycetota > DG-23 > CBDVDV01 > CBDVDV01 > CAZIBA01. Next base: position 6,361 of record CAZIBA010000006.1, read on the forward strand.
TGGGCGGTCGTAGAGGTAGCCCAGCCCCAGCATCTCAGCCAGCCACTGACCGATGAGCTGGTCGGAGAGGCAGCCGGCGCCGAACTGCCAGCGGGGCCAGGGAAAGACGTCGTCCCGGCCCCGGGCTTCGGCCATCCTGCGGATGTCCTTGGGCCAGGCCTGGTGGGCCTGGGGTTTCACCTTCTGCTCGTAGTATTCGCCGTTCCACAGGTGCTGGTCGGTCCAGCGCGAGCCACGCTCGAAGAGTCGGCGGTACTCCCGGGCGCTGGGCTCGTCGCCCAGGTGCGAGGCCATCTCCTCGGCCGCGCGCAGGGCTCCCAGATAGAGGCTGCTACACATGGTGTTGGGGCCGTAGAACTCGATGTCGTAGGTGTTGTGCTGCATCCCTTCCATCACCCCGTCGCGGTCGGCGTCCCAGTACTTCCACGCAAACTCCAGGGCCCGCTTGACCAGAGGCCAGATGCGCCCAAGCCAGTCGTCGTCCCCCGAAATGAGCCACTCCCGGTAGGCCTGCATCACCTGGCCCATCTGGCCGTCGGCGCAGGGGAAGAACCGGCGGCCGGGCTTGCTCCCCAACGGCAGGGGCATACGGAAGTGGACGAAGCCGTCGGGCTCCATGGCCGTGGTCAGGCTGGCCTCGAGCATCGAGCGCTGAAGCTTCGGGAACAGGTGGGCCGCCGCCTGGGCGTAGTTCCAGACGTGCGTGCAGGAGCCCTCGCAGCAGCCCCCCGTGTTGTGGCAGCCCTCGAAGCCGTAGAAGGTTCCGTCCTCAAGACGAATCACCGTGGGCGAGTGGAGGATGGAGAGCTGGGAGCTCACCGCGTCGAGCACGTAGTCGGGAAGCGTGGAGCTGAAGAGGGCGTCGTGGAAGAGCTGGGTCTCCTGGTACAGCCTGTCGAAGTGACGGGCCACGTAGCCGGCCACGTCATAGGCGTCCTGCCACTCCCCCGCGTACCAGTTCCGCCAGGCCGGTGCGGGTTCGTCCTCGCCTCGTCGACCCCAGTACTTCTCGAAAACGGGGAAGTGCCAGGTGATGAGCACCGGGACGGTGACGGTCTCCCCGGGTCGGACCTTCACGCGGACGACCAGGCTTCCGGTGTCTGAGCTGTCGCGGGCAAGGGGCTTAAGCCCCTTGTCTCGGAAGTCGTCCCCCTCCACCGCCTCCCAGAACTTCCACAGTCGGTCGCTCCGCCAGCGCGGGTACACCGATGCGTCGGCCCCCCAGGTGGACAGGCACAGGGAACCGGTGCCCGGGTCCTCAGACAAGGGGCTTGAGCCCCTTGTCTCCGTGCTTAGGAAGAGGCCGGTCAGTCCTCCGGCCCGGCGCCGGCGGTTCACCCGGCCCTCCGTTCCGCCGCCGATGACGTTGGTCAGGTTCCCGACCAGCGCGAGCGACAGCGGGCGCTTGCCCGTGTTCTTGAGGTGATAGACGAGACAGGCCACCGGGATGCTGGAGTCCCTGGCATTGAGCGGGACGAAGGGGCTCCAGGCTTCCAGCCTGACGTGGACAGGCACGTCCGGGTCAGAGAGCCTGACGTCGGCGAAGGGAAAGTGGCCGGTGAAGCTGGCCGAGCGGAAGTGGGGGAGCCCTTCTCCGGTGGACCGGGGGGCCGTGTGACCGTCGGTCCCCAGCGGCCCGCCCACCGGTCCCTGGAGCACCCGACAGACCGGGGCCTTACGCCCCTCCTGCACCCGGAGGGTGAAGAAGCTGTGGGGGATGGTGAACCCCTTGGCCGGGCGGTTCATCACCTCCCAGTCGCGCAGTTGCCCCCAGCCTCCCAGGCTCACACAGCCCGCGCCGATGCCCCCCAGGGGGAAGGCGATGCAGTCGAGCTCCCGACCCCGGTAGGTCCGTTGGGGTCCCCGGCGAAGGAGCTGCTTGCGGGAATAGGGTACGGGTCGCTGGGCCACGTTGTCTCCTCTTCTCCTGGCCTTGCCATCGTGCTCAGTGGTTGACGTCGGTGAAGACGATGATACAAAGGAGCTTTCGGAATTCCAACTGAGTTGGAAAGGACGGTGAGGACGATGCCTGGTGAGGGACAGACCTTTGTCGGGTTGGCGGACACCCGCTGGACCATCAACCGGGAGGTCACCTACGCGGGCACCGCGGCCGAGGGGCTGCTGATGAACGTGCGGATGGTGAACGCCGTCTTCGAAGACCGAAACCCCAAGACCTGCCCCCAGGGCTTCGACCCCGAAGCCAACACCACCACGTTCATCGCCCGCCTGCCCAACTACGTGGACCAGGGCGTCCTCGCCTTCACCATCTGTCTGCAGGGCGGGCTGCCGGGCTACGAGGGGGCCTTCAACTCGGCCTTCGAACCCGACGGGGCGCTCCGCCCGGACTACCTGGCCCGCGCGGCCCGGGTCATCGAGGCCTGTGACACGCTGAGGGCCGTCGTCATCCTGGGCTGCTTCTACCAGCGTCAGGACCAGGTGCTCGCCGACGCCCAAGCGGTCCGTAGGGGCCTGCGGAACGCCGCGCGCTGGGTGGCCAACCAGGGCTACACCAACGTGCTGCTGGAGGTGGCCAACGAGTACCCGCACAGCGGCTTCACCCACGACGTCATCCGCACGCCCGAAGGGATGGCAGAGCTCATCACCACGGCCAAGGAGGCCAACCCCGACCTGCTGGTCTCAGCCAGTGGCTACGGCGACGGCAAGCTCCACGACGAGGTGGCCGAAGCGTCTGACTTCCTGCTCATACACTTCAACGGCGTCCCCGTGGGGGAGATCGCCGAACGCGTGGGAGCGCTCCGTGAATACGGCAAGCCAATCGTCTGCAACGAGGACGACAAGGTGGGCGAGGAGGGAGCGAAGTCGGCTCAGGCGTCGGTCCGGGCGAGCTGCTCCTGGGGCTTCATGCACCTGGCCACAAACCAGTGCTACCCCTTCACCTTCTCCGGCCCCACCGACGACCCAGCCGTCTACGAAGCGCTCCGCCGACTTTCGACGGAGAAGCCGTGACGCGGGACTGCCCGGTGGGCGAACGTTGACCCACGGACGCTTGAGAAAACCGGGGGAGTGACTTAACTGCGCCTCCCGTCGCTCCGGGGAGTGACGTAGGACAGCCGGTTTGTCCGCCACCAGCCCTGCCATTGGTGGATGGCCCGCTGGCGGTCGCTGTTGGGGGTGAAGGCGTCGAAGGCGAACTGCTGCCCGGTCAGCGTGGTGAGTGCGGCGGCGGCCCGTTCCCGCACCCAACCGTTGGCGTCACTGAGGGCCTGGATGAGCAGGGCGATGGCCCGAGCGTCGCCCACCCGCTCCAGCAGGCGAACGGCCTGGTGACGGTGACTCCAGTCCTTGCGGTTGAGCAGGTTGAGGATGCGACTGAAGGGGAGCTCGCCGGGGAGTGACAGCTCCTGGCGAGGTACGAACTCCTGGTTGGTGGCCTGCTCGTAGTCCCGCTTGAGGGCAGACGTGAACGCCTCCAGGTTGGCCACCGAAGTGTAGAACTGAAAGCCGGCCCGCGCCCGGGAGGCCGGCTGGGGTGACGTGGTGCGCTGGAAGCAGGCCAGGTCCACCGAGACCTCGGCACGGATGTGGACGGGCTCGGTGTCGGCCTCGCCTTCCTCGGTCGGCGGGGGCGGCTCGGCGCTGACGTGAAGGGCGAAGTCCGGGTCGGTCCCCTCGAAGTGGACAGCAGCGGCCGGCTCACCAACCGCTGCGGGCAGCGACTTCAGAAGACGGCTCAGCCGGGTGATCAGCTCGCTCAGCTCCGACTCCATCAGCGAAAGAGACAGCCCTTCGGAACCGGCCAGCAGGTCAGCCCCTCCCTCCAGGCACACCCGAAAGCCCAGCTCGTACTCCAGCCAGCGGGGGTCCTCGTCCTCGAACTCCACCGCCAGCGGGGTGAGGTAGAAGGTCACCCGTTCGTCTTCGCTCTTCAGAATAGCCATCCCGCGCCACCTTTCCTCAGCACCGGTGAAATGACGCGCCAATACCGTCGGCGGAATTGTACCCAGCCCACACCCCGATGCAAGAAGAAAATCCGATCGCTTTCTCCCCGGACCCCTATATGTGGTATTGGCCGTCCAGGCTTACCCAAGATATGGGATACGGCCGGCCTTATCCTTCGGCCGCCAGCCTGCGGACGATGGGGATGAGCTCGTGGAGCGCCGCCACCTGGTAGTGGGCCTGAGGGCCGGGGTCGTAGCCCGGCGGGAGGGGCTTGGGCCTGGTGCCCACCAGGGCGGTGACGGCCCCGGCCGCGTGACCGGAGTGGACGTCGAAGGGATAGTCGCCCACCATCAACGTGCACTCGGGCCGGGCGCCCAGTCGTCGGGCGCACTCCAGCACGGGGTCGGGAGAAGGCTTGGGCGCGCAGTCCTCGCGGGTGACCACGGCGTCGAAGTGGAGACCCAGTCGGTCCAGCACGATGTCCACGGAGCGGGCGCTGTTGCGCGTGACCAGTCCCGTCCGCAGTCCCAACTCCATCACTGCGCCCAGCAGCTCCCGCGCCCCAGAGGACAGCTCGGCCGCCTGGGCCGCCCGCAGCTCGTGGGCATCGATGACCTCCCAGGCCCGCCGACGGAGTGCTTCGGGTTGGCTGGCCATCCACTCCAGGAGCGGGGTCCGGTCGCGCACGCCGAGCTCGGCGCGCATGGCGTCGAAGTCCAGGTTGGGACGGGTAATGGTCCCGTCCAGGTCGAAGAGCACGGCCTCGAGCATCTCGGGCTCCCGGCGGTGAGAGGACGGGAATTATACCTGCCCGGAGCAAGAGCGGCAACTCCCCCGGCCGCGCTGCCGCGCTTGCTTGACCCACTCCCGCTGCCGGACTACGATGATGTTAGCCGGTGGGTCCACTGGGCCAAGACGGAACCGTTGGGCGTCGGGATACGTTGTAGATGGGTGAGGGGAGCGTTTGCGGTAGGGGGAGCAGCTCCGTGGGGCGTGTGCTCAGGCTGTGGGTGCTGGTGGCGGCGCTGGTGGTCCCGGCCCGCACGGTGACTGCGCAGACGCAGTGGTGGGACCGGGCCTGGAGCTGTCGTCGAACGGTAGAGGCCATCCCGCCGAGGGTCTCGCATCCCGGCAGCGACGCCGCCTACTTCGAGCTCTACGGCCAGGGGCACCTGAGAGGCGACGCCGGTGACATCCGGGTGGTGGCCGGGGGTCAGGTGCTTCGCCACAAGCTCCTCCACGTCAGCCCGACGGGCATCGCCCGCATCCTTTTCCAGCTCCTGCCCAATGTGACCATGTACGAGGTCTACTACGGCAACCCCGAGGCCCCGGCAGCGGAGGGAGGCTGGGAACCCCAGCGCGGTCTCATCCTCCAGACCCGCAAGTACGCGGGTGGCCGCTACAACAACTGGGCCCAGACCCAGGAGACCCTTCGCCGGTCCGCCCCGGTCTTCGGTGCCGGCCCGGTGGACCGGGTCTTTCACGGTCACAACCCCTTCGGGCCGTCCGACCAGTTCGTGAGCGTGTACGAGGGTTGGCTCAACTGCCCGGTGGCCGGCACCTACTCCTTCGCCACCACCAGTGGCAACGCTTCCTTTCTCTTCGTCGACGACGAGCCGGTGGTCGAGTGGCCGGGCCACCACGGTCCCGTGGCCGATGCCCGACGACACCGGGAGGTGGTCCTGGCCCAGGGGCTCCACAAGTTCCGCTACGTCGCCGTCTTCGTCGGCGGCCGACCCACCTCCGTGGCCGCCTGGAAGGTGCCCGGAAGCAGTCGCTACGAGGTCATCCCCAAGAGCGCCTTTCCGCCCGTCGTCACCGCCTACCCCAAGAGGCTGGAAGTGCTCGGCCAGCGGGTGGCTCCCGACTTCCGTGTGGAGTTCGCCGGTGAGGCCACCCTCACCCCGGACGCCCGCCGCTACCTGGTCAAGGTGAAGTTCGTGAACACCTCGCCTGGTTCCGTCATCCGCAGCTACCGCGGCCTCTGGGACTTCGGTGACGGTATCACCACCCAAGGGACAGATGCGACTCACATCTACGCGGCCCCGGGCACCTACACCGTGACCCTCTCCCTGTTGGGGAGTGGTCGCTTCCAGGCCTCCCAGGCCATAGAGGTCGAACAGGACTGGGAGGCCCAGGTGGCTCGACGGATTGACGACCGGGTCGACTACTACGACGAACTCCGCCGCTACGACCTGACCAAGCTCTCCGGGGACGCCCTGGCCAACCTGACGGACTACTTCCTGGCCGTGGAGAAGCCCGGCGACGCCCTGGGGGCCGGTGAGGAGCTGCTCCTGCGCCGGGACTCCGAACCGGACCGCCTGCTCCTGGTGGTGGTCCACCGCCTGGGCGAGGTGCTGGTTCCCCGGGACTACGACCCCGGCGTCGGTCGGGAGCCCGACCGGGCCCTTCGCCTCTTCGCCGCCACCGAGGGCAAGTGCAGCGACGCCCGGGCCAAGGCCGAGATGGCCCTGGCCCAGGGCGACGTGCTCTTCGGGGAGAAGCGCGAGCTCGAACAGGCCCGGTCAGCCTACGAGAAGGTGACGGGGCTGTACCGCCGAGCGGCCAACTCGCCGGAGGCCCGCCGGGCCTACGTGGGACTGGGGAACCTGGAGCGCTGGCAGGGAAACCTGGCCTCTGCCCGGCAGTGGTACGAGAAGGCCCAGACCATCCCCGTGGGCGAGGAGTCCACCGAGAAGCTCATCGTCCAGCGCAGCGCCTGGGCCCGGGCCGTGGAGGACGCCCTCAACCGCAGCGACCGCGAAGTGACGGCCCTGGCCTGGGAGGCCCTGGTCACCTGGGCCTGGCAGTACCCCCGGGACCTTCTCGCCGGTCACCACACCCTGCTCCTGGCCCAGCTCCTCCTCAAAGAGCAGCAACCCCAACGGGCCGCCGACGAACTGGAAGCACTCCTGCGCGCCAACCCCGACGGTCAGTACGCCGACCAGGCCCTCTGGACCCTGGCCGACTGCTACCTGGCCCTCGCCGACCGCTCCCGGGCCCTGGCCGCGCTGGACCGACTCCAGCGCGGCTACCCGGCCAGCGGTCTCATTCCCTCACTCGACGAGCGACGACGGGAATTCGAAACGGCCCCCCTTCGGTGACCGCCGGGGGCTGCTGCTCCCTCTCGTTCCGGCCCTCTCCGGGGTTGGCTGGCCCTCCGGGTGTCCGGGTGTGGTTGGCCGGGCAGTTGACTGCGGTCCCCCAGCCGCGCTATCCTTCCCCCGGGCCGCTTCGGACTGCGGACCGGGAGGAGTGCGCATGGAGTACACCTACGGACACTTCACAGAGGACGGGACCGAGTTCCTCATCACCCGCCCCGACACCCCGAGGCCCTGGCTCAACCACCTCAGCAACGAGGTCTACGGGGTCTGCCTGAGCCAGTTGGGCTACGGCTACAGCTACTACCGGGCCGAGATCGCGCTGCGGGTCACGGCCATGACCGTCGATACCTACGTCCCCGTGGACCCGCCCACGGGCCGGTTCATCTACCTCCACGACCAGGACACCAAAGACGCCTGGCCGGCCACACCACTGGCCAACTCCGAGTTTCACCACTACCGCGATTACGTCTGCCGGGTGGGTCTGGGCGAGTGGCAGCTCGAAGCCTCCCGTAGCGGCATCCACACGGCCTTTCACGTCTTCGTCCCCCAGACGGAGGACCCGGCCGAGCTCTGGCACCTCAGCTTCGAGAACCGCACCAGGAAGACCCGTCACCTGCGGTTCTTTCCTTTCGTCGAGTGGTACCTGTCCAGCCACCCAGCCACCTACACCGACGTCTTCGCCTTCAACCGCGCCGACTTCCACAGCAAGACGGGCAGCATCGTCGCCCGTATGACCAACCCGCAGAGCTGCGTCGTCTACGGCGGCTTCATGACGGGCGACTACCGCGTCACGGGCTACGACACGGCCAAGGGCGCCTTCTTCGGACGGGAGGGGAACCTGCTTTCCCCCGAGGTGCCCAGGCGGGGTCGCTGCCGGGATTCCTCGGCCGTGGCCGAGCGGATGGTGGGCGTTCTCGCGGGCGACCTGACCCTCCGGCCCGGTCAGCGGAGGTCGGTGCAGCTCCTGATGGGAGTGGCCGACGACGCCCGCACCGTGGCCCGCCTCAAACGCAAGTACCTGAAGCCGGGAGCCCGCCAGCGTGAGCTGACCAGACTCCGCTCGCAGTGGGAGCGGATCATCGACGGTCAGCGGGTGGAGACCCCCAGCCGACCCTTCGACCTGGCGGCCAACGTCTGGCTCAAGTACCAGCTGACGCACACGGCCAAGTGGACCCGCGGGCTGGACCGGGGCTACCGCGACATCCTCCAGGACAGCATGGGCGTGGCCCCCTTCTGGCCCGAGTACACGCGAAGGCGCCTCCTGCAGACCCTGGCCTACCAGTACCAGGACGGCACCGCGATGCGTCAGTGGTCGGAGATCGGAGGTCCCCACGACCTGCGCAAGCACCGCGACAGCCCCTCCTGGATCATCTGGTGCCTGGAGCAGTACCTGCTCCAGACGGGCGACTTTGACGTCCTCAAGGAGAAGGCGCCCTTCTTCGACGGGGGCTCGGCGAGCGTCTACGAGCACCTGCTCCGGGGGGTGCGCATCCTCTACCGTGAGCGGGGCGCGCACGGGATGTGCCTCATCGGCGACGGCGACTGGAACGACGCTCTGGATGAGATCGGAAAGAGGGGCCGGGGCGAAAGTGTCTGGCTGAGCTGCGCGGCCGTGCTGGCCGCCCGGAAGCTGGCCGCGCTGGCCCGGCACCTCGGCGACACCAAGGTCGCCCGCGAGATGACCCGAAAGGCCAACGCCCTGGCCAGGCGGATCAACGAGGTGGGCTGGTACAAGGGACAGTACACCTACGCCTTCGACGACGACGGACGACGGATAGGCTGTCCCGACGACCCCGATGGTCGGCTCCACCTCAACGTCCAGACCTGGGCCATCTTCGCCGACGTTGCCGACGAGAAGCAGCGCCGACGGCTCTTCGGCCTCATCGACCGGCGCCTGGACACCCCCTTCGGCCCCGCCCTCATCCACCCGCCCTACCGCAGGTACCAGAAGTACGTCGGTCGCATCTCCGGGATGGTGCCAGGGATGTTCGAGAACGGGGCCATCTACAGTCACGGCGTATCGATGAAGGTCCGGGCCGACCTCCACGCCGGTCGGGGCACCAGGGCCTTCGAGAGCTTCATGGCCGCCCAGCCCATCAACCCGGAACACGACCGCGACCGGGTCACCGTGGAGCCCTTCGCCTCCACCAACTTCTACCTGGGCCCGGGCTGTGACCGGTTCGGGGCTGCGCCCTACAGTTGGCACACGGGGAGCATCAGTTGGTTCTTCCTGGAGGCCCATCAGTTCGTTCTGGGCCTCCGCCCCGAGTACGAGGGGGTGCGCATCGACCCCTGCATCCCGGCCGACTGGAAGGAGGCCCAGGCCTGGGCCGACATCCGAG
>CAZIBA010000007.1:0-15676 GCA_964536795.1 uncultured Planctomycetota bacterium
CCGGTCCCCGTTTCGGGAAGTCGTGATGGGCCTTGACCTTCTGTGTCTCGCCTTCGTGCCTGCATTCCCTGTCCTGCGAAACGAGCTCTCCCCAGGAGGTCCGCCGGAGCGTCGGCTTCGTCCCTTACGGAACCGGCCTGGTCCTGGCCGCGTCCGCCCCGGACTTGACGACGTGAGCGCAACTGTGAAGGTGCTGGCACCATTCAGGTGACGGGTGGTAGAATGCACGGTAGTGAGTGCCGCTCGTCCTGTCGCGGGTGGCTCCCCTGGCCCGGAACCGAGAGGAGGAACGTGGATGCGTAGTGCCGGTATACTGTTGGCTCTCTGTGTGCTCGCAGGCGGGATTCGGGCCCAAGGCGTCACCGTGCGCGAGGGACATCCCCGCATTTTCCTCACCAAAGAGCAGATCCCCGAGCTGGCCGAGCGCTGTAAGCCCGGCGGGGCCGTGGCCGCTGAGTATGCGGCCATCAAGAAGTCCATCGACCAGGCCATCGCCGAGGGGCGGGCCATAAACGGCTCGGGGCTCCCCAGCCTGTGCATCGTCTACCAGGTGGAAAAGGCCCTGGGCCACGACACCACCAGGTACGTGGACTACCTCGTCAAAGGCCTCTGGGGCACTGACGGCAAGGGCGGTGGCTCCAAGCTCGAGTCCCGTCGCCAGTGGTTCCCGGCTGGCACGGGTACGGTCCTGGAGGGCTACATGGGCGGCCGGGGCACCTGGTTTGCCTGGGACGCTATGGCCTACGACTGGTTCTTCGATGCCCTGACGCCCGAGCAACGCAAGCACTACGGTGACCTCGTCGGCCGCTGGCTCCACAGCTTTATGGGCTTGAAGCCGGAGCAGCCCGCCGAGATCACCCTCCAGTGGGGAAACTACATCTACAATCAAACCTGGGCTCCCTGCGAAGGCTACGCCTGGGGGAACTACTACGGCCGAGACGGCGTGGGAAGCAAGACGCTGGTAGCCCTGGCCATCGCCGGCGAGGGGACCAACTACGAGGGGTCGGCCAGGAAGTGGATGAACTCCTACGGCAGCAAGGTGCCCGCAGAGTTCATCCCCTACATCGAACACATGGGCGGAGCCATGCCCAACGGCCCGGGTCACGGTGGCGGCGCCGCCCAGGCCATCGTCCTTTCCATGGCCGCCTGGCGCTCGGGGACGGGACAGGATCTGTTCGCCATGTTCAAGGAGGGAGGGCTTCGAGAGATGGCCTGGTGGCCCATCTTCGGGACCATGCCTCATAGCGGCCACTGGGCTCACCTCAACGATACGGGGGCAGGCATGCTGGAGAGCTCCCTCGGCTTCTCCTCGCGCGTGGGCGCCCTCCTGGCCGGCGCGTACGGAGAATCCCAGGCTCAATGGCTGGCCCTGAACATGGCCCCAGCCCCTGAGCGGCGGGGTTGGCCTTTCGTGCTCTGGTACGATCCCAAGGTGAAGCCGCTGCGGACCTCAGACCTCCCGCTCGCCTACCATTTCAAGGGGACGGGTCAGACCTACGTGCGAAGCGACTGGTCGGGGCCCGACGCCACCTGGGCTTACTTCAACTGCGGGCCTCAGTTCATCGGCTATCAGTCGGAGGAGAACGGCAACTTCCAGTTATACAAGGGAGGCGGCTTGGCCATGCGCGGCGGAACGGACCGCTATTCAGGCATCGCCTCTCCCCACATGAACACCGTTCTCGTCTATAATCCGAACGAAAAGGTCGCCCGCGACGGGCGTAACCACGGCGGCACGCTCCCGGGCGCCGGCTCGCCTCCAGCGCCCGCTGAGCGCGGGACCACGATCGCCTACGAGAACCGGCCTGAGTACACGTACGCCTGCGGCGACCTGGCCAAGGCCTACAGCGACAGCAAGGTCGCCAACTACACCCGTCAGTTCCTCTACCTGCGCGCTGAGCCCGAGTGCTTCGTGGTGTACGACCGCCTCGAATCGACCAAGGCCGAGTTCCCCAGGATGTGGCTCCTGCACGTGATGAACGAGCCGGTCGTCTACGCGGGTGACCGCGCGGCCCGAAGGAGCGACTCGGGCGAGGGCTTCACGGCATTCGCCGAGGCCGACCGGGTTGTCGCCAGCACCTTCACCCCTGACAACAACCCCGAGAAGAACGGCCGAGGTGCATTTGCCTCCTCGGGCTTCGGGGCCCTTATGTGCCGGACGCTCCTCCCCGAGCGGGCTCGCATTACTGCGCGGGGCGGACCGGACCACGACAACTGGGGGTGCCCCTACGACCCCAAGGATAACAGGAACTTCGGCCCCCAGGGAGGGGAGGGCAGCGCCCTCATCGACCGCTCCTGGTACCGCCTGGAGGTCGAGCCGACAGAGAAGTCCCGGGCCACCGAGTTCCTCCACGTCCTCTCACCCATCCTCATGCCCAGAAGCGACGCCAGGACAGCAGCGCAGTTGAAGCTCGCCGACTTCCCTGCAGTGACCGAGCAGGAGGTGACGGCCGAAGCCGTCTCCTTCCGCATTGAGCAGGGGAACGTGGCCTGGCGTGTCAGCCTTCGCCGGACCGGCGAACCCGGGGGCAGCATCGAACGCCTGAAGGACGATGAGAGCACGGGCCGCTGGGACCTGGCCACCGAAATCAGAGCCAATGATTCCGCTGCCGCGCAATAGGCGAGAAGACAGGGGACGGCAATGAGACCTGCCTCCGTGGGCGCGTTGGCGCTCTTGGTGGCGCTTCTTGTAGTTCACCCACGCGCATCGTCTGCCCAGGAGCCCTCCGTGGAAGCAGACGCGCGCAGCGACGTGACCGAAGTCGAGCTGTGGTCGGCCGGGGGTGGTTCCTTCGGGATCAAGCTGGCACCCGATGGCAAGAGCGTCGCCATCAGCGTCAGGGCCCACCGGAAGCTCCTGTGGATGGAACGACGTGCGGCGTTCGTCCTGCGGGACGGCGAGCTCGTCGGCGATGTTTACGACACGTTGTACTGGTCTACCTTCAGCCCCGACGGCAGCTCTCTCGCCTTCGCCGCGAAGTCGGGCGACGGATGGGCAATGATCAGAGACGGTGTTCCCGTGGGGGGCTACCACGACAGCGTGGGCCGGCCCGTCTTCAGCCCCGATGGAAAGTCGCTGGCCTTTTGCGCCGGAACTGGGCCGGAAGGCTCCCCTAAGTACTTCATCGTCAAAGACGGGAAGCAGGCGAGCGAAACGTACCACTTTGCAGGCGACCCCGTATTCAGTCCTGACGGCAAATCTCTGGCCTTCGCCGCGAGGTCGGGCGGCAAGTGGTTCGTTGTGAAGGATGGCGAGAAAGTCAGTGAGGACTACGATCTGATTGTGAGCAGGCCTGTATTCAGTCCGGACGGGCTATCACTGGCCTTCATCGCCGAAAGGCGCCCTGAGGACGCAGCCACTCAGCGCGGTACCGTGACCAAACGGTTCCTCGTCAAAGACGGGGTCCGCGTCGGGGAAGAGTACGTCTTCCACGAGGGGGGCGAGGGCAGCCTTGACACCCCCGGCCCCGTCTTCAGTCCTGATGGACGCTCGCTGGCGTTCGTGGCCCCAGTCGACCTCGGACAGTTCGTTGTGAGAGACGGTGTGAGGGTCAGCGGGGATTACGGCGATTACGGCCAGATCGCGGAGACGCTATACTTTAGCCCCGACGGTCACTCGCTGGCCTGGGTCGCCTCTCGTGACACTGATTATTGCATCGTGGTTAGGGATGGCGTCCAGGTGGGTGGCCCGTTGGACATCGGCGCGCATCCAGTCTATTTCAGCCCGGACAGCAAGCACGTGGCGTTTCGCATTAGTAGTAGGCGCGGATCGGCCATCGCGAAAGATGGCATTCGCATTACCCCCTTCTACGATAAGATCTCGAACATCATAACCAGCGATGACGGAACCCGGATGGTCTTTGCCGCGAGCAAGGGAAGGACCCTCTACCGGGTGGAGGTGCCTTGGTCGGACTCGCCAGAAGCTGCGACCGCACGGGGCGAGGAGCAATAGGTCCGAAGATTTCGGGCTTTTGTGCTTGACGGCGGTTGGTCGATAGCGATAAGATACGGTAAGTGGAGTTTACTGATGGAGTTTGTGTGATGGGTTCGTACGCAGACACAGGCCGGCTTTTCCTGCTTAGCCTGGCACTACCGTGCCTATTGGGCGGGGTGACCAAGGGAGGCCTATAGGGTCTGCGCTGAAAGACCGGTAGTAGAGAGCCCTGAGACCTCCCAGTTTCAGGGCTCTTTTCGTTCCGGACAAGCACACGATAACAGAAGGTGACAGAGCAATGGACAAGGTGACTGTCTTCGACACGACGCTGCGTGACGGCGAGCAGTGCCCCGGGGCCAGCATGAACACGGCCGAGAAGTTGGAGGTGGCCCGGGCCCTGGCCGCTCTGGCCGTGGACGTGATGGAGGCTGGCTTCCCTATTGCCAGTCCCGACGACTTCGAGGCCGTGAGAACCATCGCCCGCGAAGTGAAAGGCCCGGTCATCTGTGGCCTGGCCCGCTGTCGGGAAGCCGACATCGACCGGGCCGCTGAGGCCCTCAAGGGAGCCGAACGGCCTCGCATCCACGTTTTCCTGGCCACCAGCAAGATCCACCGCGAGCGCAAGTTCGAAATGGTCAGGGAGGAAATCCTCCGCCTGGCCGTGGAGGGAGTGAAGCGGGCCAGAAAGTACGTGGAGGACGTGGAGTTCTCCCCGGAGGACGCCTCCCGTACCGAGCGTGAGTTCCTGGCCCAGGTCGTCGAGGCAGCCATCGACGCCGGGGCCACCACCGTCAACATCCCCGACACGGTGGGCTACGCGGCGCCGCCGCACTTCAGGGAGGTCATCGAGCACCTCTTCGAGGACGTGCCCAACATCGGGGAGGCCGTCATCTCCGTCCACTGTCACAACGACCTCGGGTTGGCCGTGGCCAACTCCCTGGTGGCCGTGGAGGCGGGGGCCAGGCAGGTGGAGTGCACCATCAACGGTCTGGGCGAGCGGGCCGGGAACTGCTCGCTGGAGGAGTTCGTGATGGCACTGGCGGTGCGCCAGGACCGCTACGGGCTCAGCACGGGCATCCACACCCGCCGCCTCTACCCGACCAGTCGGCTGGTCTCGAGCGTCACCGGAATGGTGGTGCAGCGGAACAAGGCCATCGTCGGTGAGAACGCCTTTGCCCACGAAGCGGGCATCCACCAGCACGGCGTGCTCAAGGACCGGCGCACCTACGAGATCATCGACCCGGCTGACGTGGGTGTGGTGCGCGACCGTCTCGTCCTGGGCAAGCACTCGGGTCGTCACGCCCTGGTCGCGCGGGTGACGGAGCTGGGCTTCGAGTTGACCGAGGAGCAGGTGAACCGCTGCTTCGAGCAGTTCAAGGTGCTGGCCGACAAGAAGAAGGAGGTCTTCGACGAGGACATCGAGGCCCTCATCGAGGACGTGGTGAAGGAAGTGCCCAAGGTGTACGTCATCGACAGTTTCCACATCAGTTCGGGCAGCGCCACCATCCCCACGGGGGCGGTGCGCCTGAGGAAGAACGGGGAACTGCGTGAGGACGCTGCCTGCGGTGATGGGCCCGTGGATGCGCTCTACAAGACCATTTCCCGCATCGTGGGCATCGCCCCCGCCCTGACCGACTACCACATCCGGGCTGTGACCAGCGGACGGGATGCCCTGGGCGAGGTCAACATCGAGGTCACACACGAGGGGCGCTCCTTCCGCGGACGGGCCGTCTCCACCGACATCATCGAGGCCAGCGCTCAGGCCTACGTGGACGTGATCAACAAGATCGTGAGCGCCGAGGGCGCGCCTGCTCCCCAGGAGAAAGAGAAACCCAAGTTATGATCTGTGTGGCACTCATCACTGACAGTGCCGACAGGCTTCGCCGGGACCTCGAGCTGGTCGCCGGGAAAGCCGACCTGGTGGAGTTCCGCCTGGACCGGATGCCCGGGGCCAGGCCGCGGGACCTCCTGGCCCTGTCGCCCCTGCCCGCCATCTTCACCTGCCGACGTCGTTCGGACGGCGGCGGCTGGCAGGGGCCCGAGTCGGAGCGCCTGGCCCTCCTTCAAGGTGCGGTCGACGTCGGAGCTGCCTACGTGGACGTGGAGGTGGACGCTGCGCCCCGACTCAGCCGGCGGAAGACGACCAAGACCATCATCTCCCACCACGACTTCGAGGAGACGTCGGACGACCTGGGGGCCATCTACGGGAAGATGGCTGCCCTGCACCCCGACGTGGTCAAGGTGGTGACGACGGCCCGGGACGTTACCGACAACCTGAAGCTCTTCGCTCTCTTGCGGCGGGCGACGCTGCCGACAATCGCGTTTGCGATGGGGGAGCGGGGGCTGGTGAGTCGGGTGCTCACCCGGAAGTTCGGGGGCTACCTGACATTTGCCTCCGTGGCGAGAGGTGCGGAGAGCGCGCCGGGGCAGTTGACGCTCGATGAGCTGCGGGGCCTGTACCGTTACAAGAGTATCACCTCGGAGACGGCCGTCTACGGCGTCATCGGGAACCCCATCGGCCACAGCCTGAGCCCCCACATCCACAACGCCGCCTTCGCCGAGCTCGGCATCGACGCGGTCTACCTGCCCTTTCTGGTGGACGACGTGACGGCCTTCGTGCGGGCCTTCGACGAGGTCCCCGTCTCCGGGTACTCGGTCACCATCCCCCACAAGCTGGCGGTGATGGAGGCCATGGACGAGATCGACCCGCTGGCCCGGAGCATCGGGGCGGTGAATACCGTGGTCCGCCGGGCCGGCCGTCTGCTTGGCTCCAATACCGACTGCCCGGCTGCCGTCAGCGCTCTGCTGAACGCCCTGCAGGGAACGCAGGGAGCGACCTCGCCCTTGGCCGGCAAGCGGGTGTTCCTGCTGGGTGCCGGGGGGGCAGCTCGCGGGGTGGCCTTCGGACTCAAGCAGGAAGGCGCTCGGGTGACCATCCTCAACCGCACGGTCGAGAAGGCCGAGACATTGGCCAGGGAGTTGGGCTTCCAGTGGGGCGGCCTGGGGGACCTGGGCCGGGCCGCGTGTGACGTCCTCGTAAACACCACGTCGGTGGGAATGCACCCGGACGTGGAGCAGAGCCTGGTGCCGACGGAGGTACTGCGGCCGGGGCTGGTGGTTTTTGACGCGGTCTACAATCCCATCAAGACCAGGCTGCTCGCCGAGGCCGAGGAAGCGGGCTGCGTCACCGTCTCGGGGGTGGACTGGTTCGTGGAGCGGCCGCCCTGCAGTTTGAGACCTGGCTGGAGCGTCCGGCCCCCCGTGAGCTCATGCGCCAGGTCGTCCTCGATAAGCGCTGAGCGGCCGTGCTGGACCGGGAGGAGCCACAGCGGTGAACATCGTTCTCATCGGCTTTCGCTGCACGGGCAAGACCGCCGTAGGTCGGGAGTTGGCCGGCCGGCTGGGCCGGACCTTCGTCGATGCCGACACCTACCTCCAGGAGCGCTCGGGCAAGACTATCGCCCGGGTCTTCGAGGAAGGCGGCGAGCTGCTCTTTCGTCAGATGGAACGGGAGGTCATCGCCGAGCTGGCCGGGCGGGACGGCCTGGTGCTGGCCGCCGGTGGTGGGGCCGTCCTCGACGAGGAAAACGTTCGCCGACTCCGCGCCTCGGGCGCCGTGGTCCGCCTGACGGCCTCTCTTGAGACCATCCTGGCCAGGATGTCAGCTGACGAGAAGACCCCTGCGGAGCGGCCCCGCCTCACGACCCAGGACGACGTGCGCCGGGAGGTGGAGGAGCTGCTTGCCTACCGTGAGCCCTTCTACCAGCAGGCTGCTGAGGTCACCATCGACACCGAGGGCAAGAGCGTCCACGAGGTCGCCTCCGAAATCCTCCAGAAGCTCTCCGACCAAGGCCGCCTGTAGGAGCGCGGGTCAGCTTCGTGGAGGGAACCCGCCCCGCCGGCCGACGAGCGATGCAGTGGGTGCCAGACCTTCCTCCTGCACGGCCCGTACGGGCCGTGGCACACCCACCCGCCGATGAGCCTGGCCGACCAAGGCCGCCTGCAGCCTCGGCCTGCCTTTTCCCTTGAGCCGCAGGGGGACGCTGATTACACTGAGTGCTCTGGCGAGGGGGTGTGGCGGTGAATGACCTGTTCAGCCGACGGCTGACTTATGCATGAGCAGCCGCAGGCTACATCGGCGGAACCCGTACGGGCGGAAAGAAGAAGCCGGCCAGGGCTCGTTTGCTGCTGGTGGGACGGAGTAAGGGCAGTATGCAGTTGCAGCAGATAGTGTATTCGGTGGTGGTTTTCTGCTTCGGGGCCGCTCTGGGGAGCTTCCTCAACGTGGTGGTCTACCGGCTCCCCCGGGGTAAGTCGCTGATCTGGCCTCCCAGTCACTGTCCCAAGTGCTACCACGAGCTGAGCATGGCCAGCGAGAACGTGCCCATCATCGGCTGGTTCATGGTGCGGGGGAAGTGCCGGTACTGCGGGGAGCCCCTGTCCTTTCGCTACCCGTTGGTCGAGTTCCTGACGGCCTGCTTGGTCCTGGCTTCGTACCTGTACCTGGTCCGCTACCATGGTCGGCCGCTGGGGCAGTTCATCGTGTGGACGGGACTGGCCTTGGCCCTCGTGGCCTGTGCACTGACAGACCTGAGCGGTTGGATGGTGCCTGACGTCATCACGAAGCCGGGGTTGGCGTTAGCCCCCGTGGCCTGTCTGCTGGTGCCCACGATGATGCCGCCCATCCATTCGGCGCTGGAGTGGCCCGAGCATCAGAGACTGCAGGCCCTGGCGGGCTGCGCCGTGGGTATGGCCGTGGGGGCGGGGTTCCTGTACTTGGCGGGCATACTTGGGAAGCGGATCTTCGGCCGGGAGGCCATGGGGCTGGGTGACGTCAAGCTGTTGGGCATGGTCGGGGGCTATCTTGGATGGCAGGGGTTCCTGTATACCTTCATCATCGGTTCCATGGTGGCGCTGGCGCTGACGTTGATCGGGACAGTGGGGAAGCTGGAGATGTTGCGGTCCCAACGGGGTGAAGTGAAGTACGTTCCCGGTTTGGCGCTCGGTGCGATCGCGTTCATGGTCTGGCAGGAACCGCTGGTGAACCAACTGGTGCAGTTCAGTTCAGCTTTCCGATGGGTAGTTTGGCCCGATTAGGGGCGTGCCGTATGGGACGATGCTTGGAAGGGGGTGTGCGGATGAAGAGGTGGTGGCTGGTTGGTGTTGTGGTGGTGGCCGCGGTGGCGAGTGGGTGCGCGAATCTGAAGCAGGAGAACGCCGACCTGCGGCTACAGGTCGAGGCCTGCAGGGCCGAGCGGGACAGCCTGCAGGACCAGGTGACCGTCCTTGAGGGGCAGAACCAGGCCTTGAGTGACCGCCTGAGCCAGGCCCAGGCCAGCAGTTCCGAGGAGCTGGAGGAACTTCGCAAGCGGCTGGGCGGTGAGGTGCAGTTGACCGTGCGCGGCGGCTTCATCACTATGGAGCTTCCCGACAAAGTGCTCTACCGGAGTGGCGAAGCCAAGCTCAGCGAGTCCGGCAAGGCCACCCTCCGCAAGGTGGCCGCAGCCCTGAACACCGAGTTCGCCGACCAGCCGGTCCGCGTCGAGGGTCACACCGACTCCGACCCCATTAGCCGGACCCGCAAGCTATACCAGAGCAACTGGGAGCTCTCCTCGGCCCGGGCCCTGGAGGTGGTTCACTACCTCACCGAGCAGTGCGCCGTAGGCCACAAGCGTGTCTACGCTGCCGCCTTTGGTGAGTACCGGCCCGTGGCCCCCAACACGACCGCTGCCAGCAAGGCGCAGAACCGGCGGGTGGCCGTGGTCATCCTGCCGGCGGAGCCCCGGTAGGACGATGGCGCGTCGGCGGGTGGTGGTGGTTGACTATGGGATGGGGAACCTTCACAGCGTCGCCAAGGGCCTGGAGCGCGCCGGGACCCGGGTGACGGTGAGTTCCCGTCCCCAGGACGTTACCGGGGCGTGGATGTTGGTGGTCCCCGGGGTGGGGGCCGTGGGTGCGGCGATGGAGGAGCTGGGTCGGCGTGAGCTGGTGGAACCCATCCGTTCCTACCTGGCCGAGGAGCGTCCGTTCCTGGGCATCTGTCTGGGGTTGCAGCTCCTCTTCGAGCGGAGTTACGAAGAGGGCGAGCACGACTGTCTGGGTGTTCTGGCTGGTGACGTGGTGCTCTTTGAGCCCGCCGACCACAGCATCAAGGTGCCCCACATGGGCTGGAACCAGTTGCAGATGAAGCCCGGCGTACCCCTGTTCCGTGGCCTTCCCCAGGACGCCTACGTCTACTTCGACCACTCCTACTACGTCCGTCCCGAGCCCGAGGTGGTGGCCGCCCGGACCGACTACGGCATCCTCTTCTGCTCGGCCGTCTGGCGGGGACAGCTCTTTGCCACCCAGTTCCATCCGGAAAAAAGTCAGAAAGTAGGCTTGCAAATGCTGGCCAACTTTGTTTCTCTATAGACGGTGATGGTTCTTGTGCCGGTGCGGGTGGAGTGATGATCGTCATTCCCGCGGTTGACATTCGCGGTGGCAGGTGTGTGCGTCTGGTGCGCGGCAAGCCTGACGCCGAGACCGTTTTCTCGAACGACCCCGTCGAGGTGGCCGTCCGCTGGGAGGAGCAGGGGGCCGGCTACCTGCACGTCGTCGATCTGGACGGGGCCTTCGAAGGCGCTCCCATCAACATCTCCGTGGTGAAGAACATCGTCAGCTCCCTCTCCATTCCCATCCAGGTGGGTGGTGGCGTGCGCTCCGACGAGACCGTGGAGCACCTGCTGGATGCCGGCGTGTCCCGTGTCATCGTGGGCACCCGGGCCCTGCATTCGCCCGACTGGCTGGGCGAGATGTGCGAGAAGTTCCCCGGCCGGGTCGTCGCCAGTGTGGACAGCCTCGAGGGGAGGGTGGCCGTGCGGGGCTGGACCGAGGTCGCCGACGTCCTGGTGACCGAGCTCCTGGACCGCCTGGCCAAGGTCCCCCTGGCCGCCATCGTCTACACCGACACCTACCGGGACGGTACCCTCACCGGCCCGCACTTCGAGCAGATCGCCGCTGTGGCTTCGAGCACGACCATACCCGTCATCGCCGCTGGTGGCGTCACCGCCCTGGACGACGTCCGCCAACTGACCGAGATGAACCTGGAAGGTGTCATCATCGGCCGGGCCCTCTACGAAGGCACCGTCACCCTCGCCGAAGCCAACCGCGTCGCCTCCCAAGCCAGCCGCTAAGCGGTCACCAGGATCGGCACGCCGCCCCCCTCTCACGAAGGCGCTTTCAGGGCATCTCGTCTGCTCAACGGGGGAGAACTCGCGGCACCGCCTCAGCCGCTTCGTCTCATCTCTGCGCTCGGAGGCGCGGGCGTCTCAGCGGCTGGCTACGAACCCTTCGCGGACGCCGATGGTAAGCAGTCCCTCGAAGATGGTCAGGTAGGCGCCGACGATCTCGGTGTGGGTGTTGGGTGCGTGTCCGGGCCCGCCGTCACCACCCTCGAAGAGCATGGGCAGCGCCCCGGTGAGGTGGTAGGCTCCGCTGTCCAGGTCGATGACACTGGGACGCCCGCCTTTGCTGCCCGTGGACACCCAGGTCTTGGGTCTAAGCTCCCGGTCCAGGAGCATCCGCCGACAGAAGCCCTGGATGTAGAGCTGTCTGATGCGGAGCCAGTCTGGTATCCACGGACTCCCGACGATGAAGAACGGCCCGGGCTCGCAACTGTGGAGGTCCAGGTAGAGGTCAGGGGTTTCAGCCAGCATGAGTTCCTTGACGGCGCAGGTCTCGGGGGCGATGTCGGGACCCATCCACAGGGCGTGCAAGGCGTTGACCCCGGCGTCGTTGAAATACCCCCCGAGAAACCCGGCCTTCTCCAGAGGAAAGGGGTGCCAGGCCTTCACCGCCGGCCAGGTGATGTGGGAGCCATCCTTCCAGAGCCCGTGGCGGTACTTCTCGAACTCGTCCTTGGTCCACTGGGTGGGGTCGTCAGAGGGGATGCGGGCCCGGCCGTCGGGGTTGAGGCAGGGGATGACCACCAGGCGCACCTGCTCCGCATACTCCTTGAGCTTCGGCCAGGCCGCTCCCTTGCGGTCCTTTCCCGTCTCCAGGACGGAGAGCAGGTTGAGCACCGCGGCGATGCTCTCCATTTCGCCCCCGTGCATGGCCGAGACCACCATCATCACCTGCTTCGTGCGACCGGGGCCGTAGAAGGCAGCGGGCTTCCGGCCGGCCAGAGCGGAGGACAGGTTGGCCGTGCGTTCGACGGGCTCGAACTCACCGTAGCTCACGGTGTAGACGGGCCGACCCCCGACCGAACGAGCGATCTCCTTGACCTGCCCCTTCTTCAGGGTGGGCAGGAACTCCTCGATGGCCTCGACACTGTTCCGGTAGAAGTCGGGGATGGCCACGGTTTCTTCCTTTCGTCATAGCTCCTGAATGTAGTAGATAGACCTGCCCATTTCGGTGAAGTCGCATTTCTCGTAGAGGCCGCGGGCGCGGGTGTCCGTCTCCAGGGTCACCACCCGGGCGTAACGGAGCTCGTGCTGCCGAAAGATGTCGAGGGCCCGGCCGATGAGAGCGGTGGCGATGCCCCGGCGCTGGAAGTCGGGGTGGACGGCGTTGTAGCTGACGGTGCCGGTCGAGGTCTCGGGGTCCAGGCGGTAGGTCATGTAGCCAGCGAGGACGCCTCCCACCTCAGCCACCAGGGTCAGCTCGAGGCCCTCGCTCACGTGCTTGCGGATGGTCTGGGCGTGACGTTGGTCCCAGGTTTTGCCCGCCAGCAGCGGCGAGCGGGGACCAAAGCGTTCCTGCAGGAAGAAGTCCACTGTTTCGCCCTCGAAAGCCACCACGCTCAGGGCCACGATGACCTCCACGTCTTCGGGAGCGGCCTGGCGGATGCTGACCTCCCCTGCGCTCCTCACCCGCGTGTCTCCTCTCTTCAGTAATCCGCTACTTCCCGTCGCCGGTCCGACGAGTGTAGCCCGGCGGCGCAGCGCGGGCCAGCATTTTCCGTCGGCCCCGGACGGTCGGGAAGCGCACTGGGGGCTTGCGCTGATGGTCAACTCCGTGTCTAATGCGCGGGGAGTCAAGTCCGGAGCGCGTTCCAGAGGAAGCCGTGATGACTGTGGCATCGGCGAGCAAGGTTGGGTCGCCGGCTTCGTCCCTTCGGCCCATCGAGCGGAAGCTCCACCGGGCCCGTCGCCGGCACCTCCTGGCCCGATCGCTTTGCGGGGCAGCCGAGGTGGTGCTCTGGGCCCTGGCCTTGGCCGCCTTGAGCCTGGGTGCGGACTACCTCTTCGACCTCCAGTCTGCAGGGAGACTGCTCGTACTGATGGTGTACGGGGCTCTGCTCGTGGTCGCGGTGGTTCGCTGGCTGGTGGTCCCCGTACTGGGTGCGCCGGAGGACGACGAGCTGGCCCTTCGTGTGGAGGCCCATCATCCGGAACTGGCCAGCGCCCTCATCAGCGCCGTTCAGTTGGGTCGGCGGGATCCGGACCGGTTGGGTGAGATGTCCTGGGGTCTCATCCGGGCCCTCTGTGCGTCCGTGGCCCAGCGCACCCGGCCCATGAGCTTCGCTTCGGTCATTCCTGTGCGGTCGGCGCTTCGCCTGGCCGCGGCGGCCTTGCTGGCCGTGCTGAGTGTGTGGGGGTTCGCCCGGGGTCACGACGCCCTGGTCTCGGCCTGGGCCGACCGGTTCTTCCGTCCCCTGGCCAGTACCGCTCGCTATCCCACCCGCACCCAGGTCACGGTCATCACCGGGGACGTCATCGTGCCCCGTGGTGAGGACGTGGAGATCGAAGCCCTGGCCCGGGGTCAGGTGCCTTCTCTGGGTGTCCTCCACTACCGGGCCCGGAATGGCCGTTGGCAGACCGCCGACCTGCTGCCCGTAGAGGAGACGCCGAGCCGCTTCTCCCTGACCCTGGAAAGACTCCTTGAGACGACCGAGTACTACGTGGAGCTGGGCGACGCCCGCAGCGAAACCTTCGACCTGCGCGTGATCGTCCGCCCCCGGGTGACCCAGCTCGTAGCCCGCTACCAACTGCCGGCCTACGCCGGTGGCGGGACCCGCGAGAGTCCCACCGGCGACGTCGACGTCCTGGTCGGCACCTGGGTGGAGGTGACGGCCGCCACCAATAAGCCCGTGACCGAAGCCCATCTCGAACTGGACGGCAGCAGCATCCCCGTGGAGGTCGCTGGGGACGGCCGGCTCCGGACCCGCTTCCAGGTGATGGCCGACGGGACCTACCGCATCCATCTGCTCGACCGCCATAGGCTGGCCAACCAGGATCCCGTCGTCCACCTGGTCCGGGCGCTCCAGGACCGCCCGCCCCGCGTCGTCGTCCGCTCCCCCGGACGGAACAAGGACATGACCCCCGTCGCCTCCCTCCCCATCCAGTTCGAGCTCACCGACGACTTCGGCATCACCGAGGTGGAGCTGCGCTACGCCGTCCAGAAGCCGCTGATGACCGGGCTGGTGCCCGGGGTGGCCGAGCAGGTTGGTGGGGAAGTGGGGGCGGCCCAGGTTCCTCTCGCCCTGGGCCCGCCCGAGCTCACCTACGCGCGTCTCCCGCTCTCGGGCTCGTGGCGCGGCCGGTCGGTGCAGGGTCAGTACACCCTGGAGTTGGAGCCCCTGAGCCTGGAGGAAGGGGACACGCTCTACTACTACCTCCGGGCCGCCGACAACCGCGACGTCGACCTCGACGCCGACGACCGCAACTGGGCCGACTCCCGCGAGTACGAGGTGCGCGTCGTCTCCTCCCGCACCAAAAGGGAGGAAATCCGCCTCCGCCAGGAGGAAGCCTTCCGCGAAATCCAGCTCATCATCGACAAGCAGAAAGGCACCAAGCAAGCCGTCGAAGACATCGTCCTGGAACCCGCCCCGGACGCAGGCCGATGAGGCACCGACGCCCCCCCCGGCGTCACACGCGGTATGGTTTGCCCATGAGTCGGCGGAGCATGGCGACCTGGGCGGCGTGGGAGGACTCGTGGGTGGCGTGGCCCCAGATGCAGGCCCCCTTGCACCAGAAGAGCTCCTGGGCCCCGGGGTTCAACTGCTCGTAGCCCTCCGGCCGTTCGTCCAGTTGTTCGGGTGTCAGGACCTTCACCAGCTCGATGGCTCTGCCGTGGACCTCGGCCAGGGCTTGGAGGATGTCGTCCTTCCTGGGGTAGACGGCGGGGTCGGCCTGGGGCTTGGTGCCCATGAAGAAGAGCTCGTGGTACTCCTTGGCCAAGACGGGCTGGCCGCCGCACCAACTGAGGACGAGGCCGTTCTCCGAGGTCGCGATGTGGCCCAGGAGCCAGGTGGCGTGGTTGATGTGAGGTTGGGGTTGGAACATCATCTCCTCGTCGCTCAGGTCGCCCACCTGCACGAGGGTGTAGTTCCGGGCGTCCTCCAGTAGGTGAACGAGGCACTCGATCACGTTCACGGGTTTCACCTCCTTGCTCTGCGTGCGGGCTGACTGTCGCTGGATGTCCACGATAGAGCCCCTCCGGCGCCCGTGCAAGCGAGTTTTTGGCTGTCCGAGGACGGCTGGTGCGGTAGAATTCGGCTTTTGCTCCGAGCCGGAGGACCCATGGGCGACGTGAACGACACGCCCGCCGCTGACACCGGGAGCGAGTACCGGCGCAACTACGGGCTGGGCATCGCCAACGGTGCGCTCTTCATGGGCGGAAGTTCGTTCATCGAACCCATCACCGTGCTCCCCGGCTTTATCGTGACCTTCACGAAGTCTGCCTTCCTGGTGGGGCTGGCCGGGTCACTGCACCAGATGGGCTGGTCGCTGCCGCAGCTGCTCATCTCCAACCGGGTGGAGC
>CAZIBA010000008.1:0-15350 GCA_964536795.1 uncultured Planctomycetota bacterium
CGGGCGATTTCACGGCCGTCGTGCGCCAGGACGACCTTGACGGCCGCCCCTTCCGCTTCGGTGTCCTCATCTGCTACGAGGACACCCTCCCCTACCTGTCCCGCGGGCTGGTGCGCCGGGGTGTGGACTGTCTGGTCAACATCACCAACGACGGCTGGTTCCGAGATTCCCCGGAACTGGACCAGCACGTCGTCGCCAGTGTGTTCCGGGCCGTGGAGACCAAACGCCCTGTCGTGCGGGCGGCCAACACGGGCATCACCTCGATCATCTCCCCCCGTGGCCAGGAGGTGGCCAGGCTGCGGGAGGAGGTCACCGGAGCTGACCGCGAGGTGGCCGGTTTCCTGGTGCACCCGGTGCCTGTGGCTCAGGGGGACGGGAGGACGCTGTACACCCGCTGGGGCGACCTCCCGGTACAGCTTTGGTCGGCCGTCGGCCTGGTGGTCCTGGCCCTGGCCGGGGAGATCGCCTGGCGGAAGCGGAAAACGGCAAAATCGGATTTTTTTCGTTGACTGCCTTCCCGCCCAGCCTATAATGCCGGGACAGTAGCCTTGGCGAGCCGATGGAAGCTTGTCCAGAGGGGGTGTGTCAGAAGAGCCCGGAACACTTCACTCAGGGGTGTATCCAAGGGGTAACCCAGCCCCGGGAGCCCATGGTGGAAGGAGGCCGACCTTGAGCGGCGCAGCGAAAGCCTTTGTGGTTATCAATCTGGTGTTGGCTGTGTTCTTTGCCTCGGCCACGGCCATGAACCTGGCCCTGCGCACCGACCTGAAGGGTCAACTGGCCGACCTTCAGGCCACGTACGACCAGGACATGCAGAAGGCGAACGGGGAGATCAGCCAACACAAGCAGAACGGGACCAACCTCGAGAGGCAACGCGATGCCCTCACCAATGAGAAAGAGGTGCTGACCAACGACCTGAACCAGACCAGGTCGAATCTGACCCTCGAGCGGCAGAACCGAGCCCAACTGGATGCCCGCCTCACCGGTCTGGAGAGCTCATACAGCGAGCTCAAGCGTACCTACGAACGGGTGGTCACCAGCAACGCGGCCCTGAAGCAGGAGCTGGCCACTACCAAGAAGGTCGCCGAGGATGCCGTCGCCGCCATGGAGCTGGCCGTGGACAAGCGCCGGGAGGCCGAGGCCCAGGCCGATACCTACAAGGGACAGATGCGGACCATGGCCAAGCAGCTCAAAGAGGTGAGCGACACCCTGGCCCGCTACAAGGCCATCTACGCCGAGCCGGGCGAGCGCTTCACCCCGGCAGACATCTACGGCAGGGTCACACAGGTGGACGCCGACTCCACCGTCGTGGTCATCAGCGTTGGTGAGGATGACGGTGTGAAGGCCGGTATGAGCTTCACGGTCTACCGAGGCAGCGGCTATGTGGGGAAGGTCATCGTGACCGAGGTGGACAAGGACTATTCCTTGGCCCGGGTGGATGGCTCCGTCTCCAAAGACGTGAAGGTGAACGACAATGTCACTGCAGCCTTCTAGGATGACGGGACAGAGCGACAACCTGTACACCGTGCTCCTGGTCATCTCGAGCTTGGCTCTGCTCCTGGCCCTGATCCTTGTCGAGTACGACCTGTTGACGGGTCCCGAGAAGATCCTCTCGCTTATCTACCCCATCAAGCTGTAGCCAGGGCCTGATGGGAGCGCGCTGAGGGCGGTCGCGACGACCACACTGCGACTCCCGGGGTGGTGCTGAACCCGGTCGGTTGAGGGGCTGACTGCGGTACCTTCACCGGCCTTCGGCAGGCCGCTCCCGGTCGTTCCCGACGACTGTCCGCTCCCGGCGTGGTGGAGTGCCTGGATGATTCTTGACGCCCTGTTGGGTCTCTTCTCAGTTGACATGGGCATCGACCTGGGCACGGCCACCACCTTGGTCTGTGTCGCGGGTGAAGGCATCGTCCTCTGCGAGCCCTCCGTAGTCGCCGTCTACCGAGGTACCAACCAGGTCATCGATCGGGGCAACGCTCCCGCCGTGGGCCTGGCGGCCAAGGAGATGCTGGGCAAGACCCCGGGCAGCATCCAGGCCATCCGTCCCCTCAAGGACGGCGTCATCGCCGATTTCGACATCACCGAGGCCATGCTCCGCTACTTCATCCAGAAGGTGCACCAGCGGCGCTGGGGCTACAAGCCTCGGGTG
Source organism: uncultured Planctomycetota bacterium (assembly GCA_964536795.1). Lineage (GTDB taxonomy): Bacteria > Planctomycetota > DG-23 > CBDVDV01 > CBDVDV01 > CAZIBA01. The sequence goes on from CAZIBA010000008.1 coordinate 2,150, forward strand.
GTTATCGCCATCCCCTCCGGCATCACCACCGTGGAGAAGCGGGCGGTCCGGAACTCGGCCGAGCGGGCCGGGGCCCGTCAAGTCTTCCTGGTGGACGAGCCCATGGCCGCGGCCATCGGCGCCGGTATGCCCGTCGCCGAACCCACCGCCAGCATGGTGGTGGACGTGGGTGGCGGCACGACCGAGGTGGCCATCATCAGCCTGGCCGACATCGTTACCTCGGAAAGCATCCGCGTGGCCGGCGACGAGATGGACGAGGCCATCATCCGACACATGAAGCAGAACTACAACCTGCTCATCGGTGAACAGAGCGCCGAACGGGTCAAAATCCAGATCGGCTCGGCCTACCCACTGGAGCAGGAGCTCACCATGGAGGTCCGTGGCCGCGACGTAATTGCCGGACTCCCCCGCAAGGAGGTGATCCGCTCCGAGGAGATCCGCGAAGCCATGCGCGAACCCGCCGACGCCATCGTGACCGCCGTCAAAACCACCCTGGAACGCACCGAACCGGAACTGGCTGCCGACCTGGTGGACAACGGCATGGTCCTGGCCGGCGGCGGGGTGCTGTTGCGCGGGCTGGACAAGGTCATCCAGGAGGCCACGGGACTGCCTGTGCGCCTGGCCGATGATCCTATCACCTCAGTGGCCCGGGGCACCGGTCTCTTCCTGGAGGACCTCAGCCGGATGAAGAAGTACCTGGAAAGCTCTGAGGATGTGGGGTGAACCCCGCCGGCGAACGCGGAACATCACCATCGCCGCGCTCCTGGTGGCGTCCCTGACACTCAGCTTCACCGACCTCCCTTTTGTCCGTTTCCTGTCCACCTCCGCAGCCACCAGCGCCCGGCCGTTGGAGCGGCCCGCCTGGAAGCTGAGCCGTTGCGCCGGCCTCCTCCCCACGCTGCTCCGCCGACACGATGACCTCCAGGAAGAGAACCGCGAGCTCCGCCAGCGACTGGCCGAACTGGAAAACCGACTCGTGGTGCTCGCCGACCAGCTCGCCCAGAGCGAACGCGAGCTGGCCGTCGCCGCCGAACTCCCCGGGGGACTGGACGCCACCAAGCCCCGGGCGCTGCTGGCAAGGTTGGTGGGACTGCCCGTCGAGGTGGTCGGGCTCTCGGCCGACAGTTGGCGGCAGATCTGCCGGGTCAACCGGGGCAGCGCCAGCGGCGCGGCCAAGGGGCAACCGGTGCTCTGGGGCGCGGCGCTGGTGGGCCTGGTAGAAGCCGTGGGTCCGGTGGGCGCTGAGGTCAGACTGACCACCGATCCGGAGAGCCGCGTCTGGTGCGCCGACGCTCGCAGCGGAGCCGAGGCCGTGGTCCTGGGCAGTGGTCGGGACGCGCTCCGCCTGGCTCACGTCAGTTGGCCTGCCGACATCGTGCCCGGAGACGTGTTCCTCACCACCGGCAAGGCCGGGCGTTACCCCGGGGGCTTGGTGGTGGGCGTGGTCCAGGAGGTCCGCTCCTCGGCCGACAGCGTGGCGGCTGAGGTGGTCCTGCAACCCCGGGTCACCATCCGTGAGCTCCGCTCCCTGTTCCTGCTTCCCTGGTCGCCGGCGACCGTCCCGCCCCGGTGAGGTTGCTTCCATGCGCGCCTGGCAGGTGCTGCTGACACTGGTCGTGGTTCTCCTGCTGTCCACGACCGTGATCCGCTGGCTGGCCGTCGACGGGTGTCAGCCCGACCTCTTTCTCATCTTCGTGGTCTGTCTCTCCCTGGAGAGGCCTCTGGAACGGAGCTACTTCCCCTGCTGGCTGGCCGGTCTCCTGAAGGACGTCTTCTCGGGCGGGGGATACCTGGGGGCCTTCGCCGCTCTCTACCTTCTTCTGGCCTTGCTCATCAGCCGGGTCCGTCAGCAGCTCTTCGTCGAGCACATCGTCACCAAGCTGGTGCTGGTGGCGGGGGCCTCTCTCGTCACCCAGGGTCTCTGGCGGCTCCTCTGGTACCACCCATTGGACCTGTTGTGGTCGGCCGCGCTCTGGAAGTTGGTGTGTGAAACCCTGTATACGGTACTGGTGACCCCCCTGGTTCTGGGTCTCTTCTGGCTCTTCGGTTGGCGACGGTAGACCATGTTTCAGCGGAAACTACGCATCCTGACGGTACTCTGGTGCGCCGGCCTTCTTGTGGTGGGCCTCAAGGTCGCCTACCTGCAGCTCCTCTGCGGCGACGCTTACCGCAACCTGGCCCAGCGTCAGCCCATCCGCGAGCGCATCATCCCCACCTCCCGAGGCAGCATCCTTGACGCCCGTGGGCGCCTGCTGGCCGGCGACCAGCCCTCCTACGAGCTCTGTGTGCGTCCGTCGCTCTTTGAGAAGTGGGACACCGACGACCAGCAGCGCTGGCTGACCCAGTTGGCAGCCCAACTCGGCCAGACACCGGCCGAACTGGAAGATGCCTACGCCGAGCTCCGCCGCTCTATGGAGCAACGGGCAGCTCGTCCCGGGCTCTCGCCCAAGGCCGTCAAGGTCGAATTGGCCTGGATCCGCCGACGCCACCAGCCCCTGCTCGTTTCCCTGGACTTCGCGGAGGTGGCTCGCCTGGAAACCTGGCGGGACACCCTCCCCCGACCCCCGGGCAAAGACGACCCCCTGGACGTGCGCATGACCTCCCGTCGCCACTACCCCTACGGCAATTCCGCCTGCCACGTCATCGGCTACCTCACCCGGATCAACGCTGACGAGGCGCCCGGGCTGCGCCGGGTGCACCGGGAACTGGCCCAGGCCTACGCCGAGGTCGACCCTGAGCTCTTCCGCGACCCCTTCCTGCGAAGCTACCTCCCCGACGAGAGCAAGGGCCGTCGGGGCCTCGAACGCACGAAGGAAGCCGCCCTTCGCGGCCGCCGCGGTGTCCTCCGGGAAATCGTGGACGCCGGCGGTTGGACCAAGCAGGTGCTCTTCAGTTACCGTCCCGAGCGGGGAGCCGACATCAAGACCACGCTGGACATCGACCTCCAGCGGGTGGCCGAGGACGCCCTGGGCGACCAGCAGGGAGCGGCCGTCATCCTGGACGTGCACACGGGCGCGGTCCTGGCCCTGGCCAGCTCCCCCCGCTTCGACCTGGAACACTTCTCCCAGGACTTCCACCGCATCATGAAGGAGGACCGGGACTTCCGCAACGCCCACGTCCCCGGCTACCTCCGACCCCGACCACTGGTGCACCGAGCCATCCAGGAAACCTACCCCCCGGGCAGCATCTTCAAGCTGGTGACGGCCCTGGCCGGACTGCGCTGCGGGTCCCTGAGCACCCGCAGCGAGTACGAGTGCCGAGGCAGCATGGCCATCGGCGGCCAAGCGAAGCTCTGCATGGGTCACCACGGGCTTCTCGACCTGCGGGGCGCCATCCAGCGCTCCTGCAACATCTACTTCTACCAGGCCGCCCTCGATACCCCACGGGCGGAGTTGCTGAGAACGGCCCGGGAGCTCGGTTTCGGTTCCCCCACCGGGATTGACCTCCCGGGTGAGGCTGCGGGTCGGCTTCCCCAGCTGGTCAGCGACGGGGCGGTGGCCAACTTCGCCATCGGCCAGGGGGACGTGGGCGTGACCCCGCTCCAGGTGGCCGTGATGATGGCGGCCATCGCCAACGGCGGCGCGGTCGTGCGCCCCCACTTGGTCGCCCCCGTCGGAGCGCAGCCGGCCCTCCGCCGACTGGACGTCCCCGCCTCGGCCTTGAAGGTGGTCCGCGAGGGAATGCGCGACGTGGTCCACCGCCCCGGGGGGACGGCCCACAAGTACGTGCACCTGGCCGGGCTCACCATCGCCGGCAAGACGGGCACTGCCGAGGTGGAGGGTGTGCCACTGAACCATGCCTGGTTCGGAGGCTTCGCGCCCTACGAAGACCCACGAATCGCCTTTGCCGTCGTGGTCGAATGGACGGAGGGCCAGGGCGGCGATACCGCGGCGCCGGTTGCGGCCAGCATTCTGTCCCGACTGCGCTTCGGGGCACCGCGGGGCGCGGTCCGTCGTCCGACCTCTTCGGCCAGGGAGGGGCGCCGTGCGTCTTAGCTGGTACCGAGTCCGGGACGAGCTGACACGGGTGGCCAGGCGGACCGACTGGACGCTGGTCCTGGCGGCCTGCGCCCTGGTGGCCGTCGGCATCACCTTCATATGGAGCGCCTCCCGGAAACCGGAGGTGACCGGCTGGTTCCCTCTCACCGGGTTGGCCAGGAAGCAGCTCCTCTGGGCGGTTATCGGGCTGGCGAGTATGGCCGTCGCCCTCACGGTCCCCTACCGGCTCTTCGCGCGTTACAGCTACGCCCTCTACGCCTTGGCCCTGGCGGCCCTGCTCTACGTGCTGCTCTTCGGGACCGTGCGGAACTACGCCCGGCGCTGGATAGCCCTGGGACCCATGACCCTGCAGCCCAGTGAGTTCGCCAAGGTCGCCTTCCTACTGGCCTTGGCCAAGTACCTGCTCTACAAGGAGAGCTACCGGCGCTGGTGGGGGCTCTTGCCGCCGTTGGCCATGGTGGTCGTGCCTATGGTCCTCATCGTCAAGGAACCCGACCTGGGCTCGGCCCTGGTCCTTCTGCCCATGCTCCTTGCCCTGCTCTACGTGGCCGGGGCCCGCAAGAAACACATGGCCTTCTACCTGGTCCTCCCGCTGCTGGTGCTCGCGGTGCTCTGGCTGCTGGGGGTGAGCCCCCTGCACGGCTATCAGCAGCAGCGTCTGCTCGCCTTCCTCAACCCCGAGAAGTACGCTCGGGGGACGGGTTACCCGCTTCTCCAGTCGCTCATCGCCGTGGGCTCGGGGGGGCTGTGGGGGAAGGGCCTGGGACAGGGAACCCAGGTGCAGTTGGCCTTCCTGCCCACCCGACGGACCGACTTCATCTTCGCCTGCATCGCCGAGGAGTGGGGGTTCTTCGGCGCGGCGCTGGTGCTGGGGCTGCACCTCTATCTGCTGCTGGGCGGGGCAGCCATCGCCCTGCGGACCCGGGAGCCCTTCGGCCGATTGGTGGCCGTGGGCGTGATGACTCTCTTTGCCAGTCAGGTGCTCATCAACACCGGGATGACCGTCAGGCTGGCTCCCATTACCGGACTTGTCCTGCCCTTCGTGAGCTATGGAGGAAGCTCCCTGATGGCCAACTTCATTGCCCTGGGACTGCTGCTGAACGTGGGTGCCCGGCCGGAGGCAGTGCTCGCCCGCGAGGATTTCCAGTAACCTGTGCTTGGTAAGCGCCGACCCACACCCGGCCTCCACCTCCCCGCAGTCCTGACCTGCGCCCTGCCCATGCCCGGGCCGGGTTTGCCGTTGTCGGTGGCTGCCGGTCCTGCTATACTGAGGTGGTCTGAGAGCCCTTCCGCTTGCCATAGGCCTCTATCAATCTGGAAGCGAGAGCATGACCGTAGCGGATGCCTCGAAGCGCCACGCGCTGCTGGGTCGCCTGCTCCCCCGGGTGAGGACCCCGGGGCAGTACATCGGCTGCGAGTGGAACTCCATCGTCAAGGACCACGAGGCCGTGACCGCCAGCTTCGCCTTCTGCTTCCCCGACACCTACCACATCGGGATGAGCTACCTGGGCCTCCAGATCATCTACCACGTACTGAACGCCCAGGACGACCTGCTCTGCGAACGGGCCTTCCTGCCCGAGCCCGACATGCGGGCGCACCTCCGGGAGGAGGGCATTCCCCTCTTCTCGCTGGAGACCACCACCCCCCTCTCCCGCTTCGACGTTCTCGGCTTCTCCCTGCAGAACGAGACCTGCTACACGAACGTGCTGGCCATGCTGGACCTGGCAGGCCTGCCGTTCCGCTCTGCCGACCGTGACCGGGATCACCCGCTGGTGGTTGCTGGCGGGCCTTGCGCCTACAACCCAGAGCCGGTGGCCGAGTTCTTCGACCTCTTTCTCATTGGCGACGCCGAGGAGAGCTTGCCTGCGTTGCTCCGCTGCTTTGCCCAGGTCCGTGACCTCCCCCGTCGGGAACAGCTTCGGACCCTGGCCCAGAGCTCTTCGGCGGTCTACGTTCCCCGGTTCTACGAGCCCCGCTACCACGAGGACGGCACCCTGGCTGCCCTCGAGGCGACGGAGCCCGGGGCCCGCCTGCCCGTCGAGAGTGCTTTTGTGAAGGACCTGGAGGGAGCCCCCTTCCCCACCGCTCCGGTGGTGGCCTGTGTGGAGGTGGTGCACGACCGCATGGCCCTGGAGATAATGCGAGGCTGCCCCCACCGCTGTCGGTTCTGCGAGGCAAGTGTGCTCAAGGCGCCACTCCGGCTGCGCTCGCCGGAGACGCTGGTGGCTCTGGCCGAAGAGCTCTACCGGAACACGGGGCACAACGAGCTCTCGCTCCTCTCCCTTTCGACGGGCGACTATCCCAAGTTGACCGAACTCCTGCAGGCCCTGGCCGCCCGCTTCGACGACAGGCAGGTCAACGTCGCCGTCCCCAGCCTGCGCGTCAGCGAGCCGCTGCGCGAGCTGCCTCCGGCTCTGGCCTCCGTGCGCAAGTCCGGTCTCACCCTGGCCCCGGAGGCTGCCAGCGAGCATCTGCGGGCAGTTCTGGGGAAGGGGGTCAGCGACCAGGACCTGCTGGCCGCGGTTCGCTCCGCCTACGAGGCCGGCTGGGACCTTATCAAGCTCTACTTCATGGTGGGCCTGCCCGGCGAGACCGAAGGGGACGTCCGGAACATCGCCCAGCTCTCCCGGACCGTCAGCGAGGTGCGCCGGGAGGTAACCAACGGCGCCGGACGGGTCAACGTCACCGTCGCCCCCTTTGTCCCCCGGCCCCACAGCGCCTTCCAGTGGGAACCGATGAGAGACCTGACCTATCTCCGTCAGGCCGCGGCCATCCTCCACCGTCTCCTTCGCCGAGGCCGGATCAGGCTGAAGTTCCACCGGCCCGAGCGGGCCTTCTTGGAGGCCGTCTTCTCCCGCGGTGACCGTCGACTGGCCCCCGTGGTCCGGGAGGCCTACGCCCGAGGCTGCCTGATGGACGCCTGGGACGAGCACTTCAGCTTCAGCCGCTGGCAGGAGGCCTTCCAGGCGGCCGACGTCGACCCGGCCTTCTACGCCCTCCGGGCTCGCCCGCTCGAGGAGAGCCTGCCCTGGCAGCACATCGCCACGGCCGTGCCCACCGGGCGCCTCCGCCAGAGCAAGGCGGAGGCCGACGCGTTGATAGCCGAGCTTGAAGACCAGCGGGACGAACAGCTCAACCCCGGTCCGCCGGAGGTCCAGCCGTGAGCACCGTCTACCTGGGTCTGGGCAGCAACCTCGGCGACCGCCGGGCCACCATCGAGGTGGCCCTGGAGAAGCTGGGGCAACTCCCCGGCACCCGGGTTCTGGCCGTCTCCACGGTCATCGAGACCGAGCCGGTGGGGGTCACCGACCAGCCCCGGTTCCTGAACGCCGTCGCCCGGCTGGAGACAGAGTTAGGGCCGTACGACCTCCTGGCGGAGCTCCAGGCCCTGGAAGTCAAGCTTGGGCGCGTGCGCACCAGGCGCTGGGGTCCTCGGACTATCGATCTGGACATCATGCTCTACGACGATCTCGTGCTGGAGACCGAAGCACTCACTGTGCCTCACCCGCTGATGGCCGAACGCCGATTCGTCCTGGCCCCTCTGGTCGAGCTGTCAGCGGAGGTCCGTCATCCCCTCCTGGGGCGCACGGCGGCCGAGCTGCTCTCCGATCTGGAAGAAGGGACACGGGCCTCGCTTCCGCAGAGCGCATAGGAAAGGACTCCAAGGTGAGGGTGGTGCGGACGGTGTCGAAGCTGCGTCGGGGGGTGGCCCGGGCCCGGGCCGGTGGGGCGCTCGTTGGCTTAGTGCCCACCCTGGGGGCACTCCACGCAGGGCACTTGAGTCTCATCCGCCGGGCGCGGAAAGATACGGACTACGTGGTCGTGAGCGTTTTCCTTAACCCCACTCAGTTCGGTCCCGGGGAGGACCTGGACCGCTACCCCAGAACCTTCCCGGCGGACCGTCGGCTGGCCCGGGAGGCCGGGGCCGACCTCATCTTCGCGCCCAGCGTCCAGGAGATGTACCCCGAAGGCGCGTGCACCTACGTCGAGGTGACCGGCCCCCTCACCGCCGGGCTCTGTGGCAGGAGTCGGCCCGGGTTCTTCCGCGGGGTGGCCACCGTGGTGACCAAGCTTTTTGTGCAGGTGCAGCCCGACGTCGCCTACTTCGGTCAGAAGGACCCACAGCAGGCGGCCGTCATCGAGCGGATGGCGCGCGACCTTTCGCTGCCGGTACGCATCGTGGTCTGCCCCATCGTCCGGGAGCCCGACGGTCTGGCCCTGAGCAGCCGAAACCGGTACCTTTCTACCGAGGAACGTCGTCAGGCCACGGTGCTCCACCGGGCGCTGAAGCGAGCCGAGGAGTTGTTCGCCTCGGGCGTGGCCGGAACGACCAAGCTGAAACGGGCGGTGAGGACCGTCCTCCGCCGGGCGCCTGCAGCCGGCATCGACTACGTCGAGGTCGTGGACGCTGAGACCATGGGGCCGCTGAAGATCATAGACCGCCCGGCCCTGGTGGCCTTGGCCGTCTTCATCGGGAAGACCAGGCTCATCGACAACACCGTGCTCCGGCCCTCGCCAAGCCCGGCACGACCGGAGGAACGACCATGAGACGCATCCTCTTCGAGATCCCGTTCCCGGGCGGCCATTACCTGCCAGTTCGCGCCTTCGGGGTGATGGCGGCCCTGGGCTTCCTGGCCGCCCTCTGGGTGGCCCTGGACAGGGGTCGCCGTGAGAAGTTGCAGGAGAACGTCATCTGGGACGTGTGGACGGCCAGCATCTTGGGAGGTCTGGCCGGGGCCCGTCTGCTCTTCGTGGTCGAGCACTGGGACTACTACCGGGACGACCTGCTGCAGGTGTTCGTCATCTGGGGAGGCGGGCTGACGTGGTACGGCGGAGTTGGAGGTGCGATGCTTGCCGCCCTCGTCTACCTGCGGCTTCGTCGGCAGCCCATCCTGCCGGTCTTCGACGCGGTCACACCAGCATCGGTGATTGGTCTGGCCTTCGGCCGGGTGGGATGTTTCTTGAATGGCTGCTGCTTCGGTAGGGTGACCGACGTGGTCTGGGGGGTGTGTTTCCCGCGGTTTGGCGGCATCGCGCACATGCACAATGCTCTGGCCGAGCAGTTCAGCCCTCCCTTTGCCTACCAAGTTGAGCATCTGGGTCTGGAGCCCGGGCTGCCGACCACGTTCCCCGTCCACCCGACGCAACTCTACTCCCTGGTCAACGCGGTCATCATCTTCCTCCTGCTCACGATCTACTACCCGCGTCGCAAGCGCCCCGGTGAGGTGTTCTTGCTGATGGTCATCCTCTATGGAGGCGGGCGTTTTTTCATCGAGCATTTCCGCACCAACGCCGAAGTATGGATGGGAATGAGCCTGGCCCAGGTGATGAGCATCATCGCGGTGCCCATCGCCCTGGGCTTCTTCATTCGCAGCCGAAGGCGGCTCTCCCGCGCAGCCCACGTGCCGGCAGAGAGGATGTCCAGCAAGGCCAGGCCGAAGAAGAGACGCGGCCGGGGAGGTCCCTGACTACCGGAGGAACGGGGGAGGCGGACCAGGTGGTCCTGGTCCCTGTTTCTGACGCTCGTCTTTGAGCCGGTGCAGGCGCCTGACCCGACGAACGGCGACCAGGATCATCATCAGCAGTGCACCAACGAGGACGCTCCACCTGAGGACGTGGTGCTGCGAAGCGAACCGCCAGAACAGCAGTGCGAAGACCGCGAGGAAGATGGCGGTCGTCTCCCAGATGAAGGTGAACTGCTCTCGGGTCACGTCTGCTCCTTCACGCGCCTTGGGGGATGACGTTTCCACCGGCTTCAGGTCTCGGCTCCAGGCGCCACCATTCTACTCTACCTCCACAGGGCCGTCATCCTTTCGCTTGAGCCAGGCCATGGGGTTTCCGGTTCCCGGCCCCGCTCCGAGACGGTAGCCCGCGGCGAGGGCCGTCGTGACGAACCGCTTGGCCAGCTTGACGGCCTCCGCGAGCTCGACCCCCTTGGCCAGAGCCGCGGACAGAGCCGCCGAGAACGTGCACCCGGTACCGTGGACGTTGGCCGTGGCCAGTCGAGGCGAGGCGAGCCGGTGACAGCGCTCACCGTCGTAGAACACGTCCACAGCGTCCCCCTCGAGGTGCCCGCCCTTGACCACTACGGCCCGGGGCCCCAGCCGGGCGATGGCTTCGGCCGCCCGTTCCATCGACCTCAGGTCAGAGACCGGGAAGCCGGCCAGCACCTCGGCCTCGGCCAGGTTGGGTGTCACCACAGCGGCCAGCGGCAAGAGCTCCCCCACCAGCGTCGCCACCGCCTCGTCTTCGATGAGCCGGTCGCCACTGGCGGCCACCATTACCGGATCGACCACAAGCGGCCCGGTCCGGTAGTGAGGCAGTCTCTCGGCGAGGGCGGCGATGACCTGGCCCGAACCCAGCATGCCCGTCTTCAGGGCGTCGGCCCCGATGTCGCCCAGGACCGAATCCAGTTGCCGGACCACCATCTCGGCCGGCACCATGTGGATGCCCTGGACCCCCACGCTGTTCTGGGCGGTCACGGCAGTGAGCACCGAAAGACCGTGAACACCGAGGGCGGCGAAGGTCTTGAGGTCGGCCTGGATGCCGGCGCCCCCGCCCGAATCGGAGCCGGCGATGGTCAGAGCCGTCGTCGGCCGACCTTTTCCTTCCACGCTACTCACCGGCCACACCTCCCGACGCCTCGACCAGGGCCCGCAGAGAGGATTCCACCTCCCGCACGTTCGCCTTCAGCTTGCCCACTATCATGAAGGGGGGCCAGAGCGCGTGAACCACCTGGGCCGTCTGAAACACCTGCCAACGAGCGGCCGGGCTCTCGTTGGGCACAACCAGCAGCCAAATGAGCGCACCCACGACCACCAGCGTCGGGACCCCAGCGGCCAGGACCACCGTCAAAGCGATGCGACCCAGCTTCCTCCGGAGCTCCTTCACGTCACACTCGTAAGACACACACGTTCGTGCCAGCCCCGCCGACCGAAACGCCAAACGGGCCTGGCTGACGTTGCTCCAGCCCACCTGCGAGAAGGTCGGCGGTCGGCCGTTTCGCAGCTCCAGACCCATGGCCGAACGACGAAGAGCAAAGTAGGGCCCCAGGACCTCAGGAAGCCGGCCCTCGACCTCCTGCTGGACCGCCGACGGACGTCCTTCCACCTCAAGCTCGCCGGTGAAGCTACCCGGGTCGGACTCGTCCTCGAAGTCCCCTCCCCCACCCCAGTCCTGGGACCCCAGGGGTTGCTGAAGGAGACTCAGGCTCCGCCTCAGGCCCAGGGCCCAGGCCACGACACCAGCTCCCCAGATGACGAAGAAGACCGCCCGGGCCAACGCCACGGTCACTGATGGGGGTCCTTTCCCCTCAAGTGGTCAAACAGGGCTTGGCGTACCTCCGGCCAGGAGCCCGTAACCGGTGTCAGCCCCTGCCCTTCCCGCCTCCACTGCCCACCTGTCCCCCGATACCGGAAGCTCCACTTCCTGCCTCGGAGCTGGGTTTCACCGGAGAGCTCGTCGGTAAAGGAGACACCCTCGCCCAGAAGCAGCTCCCTTATCTGCGACCACGTCTCCATGTCCTTTCGGAGCACCCCGGGCGCTCCACCTTGACGGCCAGCGTACCTGCCTCTCCCGGCCGACAGAGGACGTCCGAACCACTCAGGCGGAGCTCGCCATCGTCACCCCCGGCGCCGGCCACCGACCCGGACAGCAGGAAAGAAAGGAAAGCGGGGAAGAGCCACCCAGGTCTCATCGGACCCCTTTCACTCGGCCGGCGACGGCGCCTGAGCTCGAAGCAGTGGGTAGCCCAGGCGCTTCCGCAGGGCCAGCCAGCCGGCGGCCGTCTCCCGGGCCAGCGTCCGCACCCGGGCGATGTAGCTGGCCCGCTGGGCCACGCCCAGGACCGTCCGGGCATCGAGGATGTTGAAGGTGTGGGAGCACTTGAGCACGAAGTCGAAAGCCGGCAGCACCAGCTCCTTCGCCAGCAGGCGCCCGCACTCGGCCTCATACATCCGGAATAGCTCCAGGTGCATATCTATGTCGGCCTCGTCGAAGTTGAAGCGGGAGAACTGGACGTCGGTCTCGTGGTAGAGCTCCCCGTAGGTCATCTCGTCGTTCCACTGAAGGTCGAAGGCGCTGTCCACCCCCTGGATGTAGATGGCCAGCCTTTCCAGCCCGTAGGTGAGCTCCACCGTGATGGGGTCGAGCTCAAAGCCCCCCACCTGCTGGAAGTAGGTGTACTGGGTCACCTCCATCCCGTCCAGCCACACCTCCCAACCCAGCCCAGTGGCCCCCAGGGTGGGTGACTCCCAGTCATCTTCGACGAAACGCACGTCGTGACCGACCAGGTCCAGGCCCAACGCGCGCAAGCTGTCCAGGTAGACGTCCTGAGAGTCCTCGGGCGCGGGCTTCAGCACCACCTGGTACTGGAAGTAGTGCTGGAAGCGGTTGGGGCTGTCGCCGTAGCGACCGTCGGTGGGCCGTCGGCTGGGCTCGACGTACGCGGCCCGCCAGGGCTCGGGGCCCAGACAACGGAGCCAGGTGGCCCAGTTGAAAGTGCCCGCACCCGTCTCCACGTCGTAGGGATGGAGGAGCACACACCCCCGCTCGGCCCAGTACTGGTTGAGCTTACCAATGATCTCCTGGAAGGTCGGACTCATATCACCATTCCTCTTGCCGTCAACTGCACTGCTTGCACCGGGGTCTATTCGTCTTCACCCGGCACGACGATCTCAGCCACGTAGACCGCATAGTGTCCTGCCTCAATCTCCTTGCCGTATACGACGCGCCTGCCATGCGCGCAGATCATCACGTCAGACAACTGACCGAACTCCCAGATGCGGCCCCCGGCCGCGTCGTGGAGGTGGAGGCTCCTCAAGTCTCCTCTGAACGTCGCCTCGGTCAGGAGCATGCTCGTCGCCGTCGGCCCCGGTCCGATGGGGAGGAGCTCCCTGATGAGGCCGACCCCTTTGCCTTCGAGGCGATCCCACACACGCGTCACCGTCTCATCGCGTGAGCCGTCCCTTCCTGGCCCATCATCCTCGGAACCCAGGTCAGTATAGTACAGGAAACGACCGTCCGCGGTCCACTCGGCCCTCTGCCGTCCCACCTGCCAGTAGTCGGCGTGGGTGGGAAGTTCAAGGAGCTGCCGGTCAGCCTGCAAATCATAGAGGATGAGCTTCTGTTGCTTGTACCGGTTGGGCGGCGGCGCCAGGAGTAGGACCACTGCTGCCACGTCGGCGGCCGGGCAGATGCTGTAG
>CAZIBA010000009.1:0-223 GCA_964536795.1 uncultured Planctomycetota bacterium
CGGACACCTCAACCTGAATTGCGGCTGCCGATTCTGAGAGTACTATCTGCCAGTGAAGGTGGGAGTGAAGCATGCCGAGACGTAGTAGTTGAGGTTGGCACGCTGATGAAGGGCACGCTCAGACCCGTGGACTATCAACTCCTGAACAGCGGCGTCGTCCGGTGGGAGAACGCAGTCCACTGGGAAAGGCAGAAAATGGTCGAGGAAGGGCTCCTTTCAGACG
>CAZIBA010000009.1:233-1063 GCA_964536795.1 uncultured Planctomycetota bacterium
GGCATCTGGGAGATCACACAGAAGGGCCGCGATTACTTGGCCAAACAGGGAGCCAGCACGTGACTCACAAGCTAACTCGTTGGACCGCCGGCCACCTGCTTCCGGAGCTTGGCCAGGAAGGACTGGCGGATTTCGGTGAGGAAGTCGTGGTAGGTGGGCGCGGCGTAGTCGGGGTAGGTCCAGGGGAGCGACCGCCAGGCTCCCTTCTCGTAGATGAGTGTCACCTCGGCGTAGATGCCCCGTTGCAGGTAGATGCGATGTGAGCGGTCCTTGGTGGTGGCCAGCACCAGTCGGGCTGCGTCCAGGTAGCCCGGGTCCAGGTTCACCGGTCGGCGAGGTTCCCCTCCCCTCTCCCGGGCGCGCTGGGCCTCCAACTCGTTGGTGAAGCACTTGCTGGCAGCCAGCTCCCCGGGCTCGATAAGACGGGCGAAGCTGAGGAACTGCTTCCGGATGGGGGTGCCCATTTCCTCGTCGTAGTAGTGGGTGGCGTCGAAGGGAAAAAGTGCGCTTCCCGACTCCACCGGGCCGAACCGGCGCTCCAGGAGCGAGCGGGCCCCGACGAACTCCTCTGCGATGCTGGAGAGCACCCCCACTAACAGTTGCACAGGGCTGGGTTTAGGAATCAGCCCCACGTTGTGCCTCCCGGCTGCTGACGGCCGACTGCGCGGCTTCCGGCGAACAGGCCTTGACGCAGACCCCGCAGATGTGCTGGCCGACGTAGGGCAGCTTCGCGAACTCATCCAGCTTGGCCTTGCAGAGGGCCAGGTCAAACCCCTCCCGCTCCACCTGTATGGCCCTGACCGGGCACTTGGTCACGCAGGCCTCACAGG
>CAZIBA010000009.1:1073-9574 GCA_964536795.1 uncultured Planctomycetota bacterium
ACCCGAACTCAGGGCTCACCAACAGGTTGTTCCTCCCCCACCAGCCCAGCCCGGCCGCCCAGCCCACCAGCCGGTGCGACAGCAGCCCGCGCATGGGGTCACGGGAGATAATCTGGGAGGCGGGAACGGCCAGGGCCGCGCAGCCCCGGTCCTGAAGCCAGTCGGCGGCTGCGTAGGCGGCCCGGTCCAACTGGTAGTTGGCCTGGCGGTAGGCGTGGAAGTAGAGGGGCGTCGGGTGGTCCATGATCTCGTCGAGCACGGCCTGAGGGAGCCTGATGCCCATCACCACCCCCCGGACGAAGCGTTCGGGGATCCCCTCCAGCATCTCGGGGTACTGGATGCGGAGCGGGCCCAGGTCGGCCACCCCGAAGGCCTTCATCAGGTACGACCGCGACAGCAGTCTCAGGTCGCTCTTGAGTTGCTTGAGCTCTGCCTCACCCAACCGACGGTCTCCTCACCAAGACCCGGGACACTGACGTGCAGGGGAAAGCCGCCCGCAGGCTGGCCTCTTCCCTTGGAAGTCGATGGCCAAGCACACGCGTCAGACGGTATCGGTCTGCCAGAAGACCACGTCACCGCGGGGGAAGAGCGCTCCCAAAGCAGCTTTGGCCTTCTTCCCCATCGCACTTAGGGGCAGGTCCTCCAGGCGGCCGTAGCCGGTAATCAGTCTGAAAAGGTCGGCCTGCGTCCAGGCCAGCTTCACGGCTTCCCCCTGGGCCCGGCCGCCCACAGAGACCTCCCTCTTTCTTACCGTCAGGGCCGCGCTCTGCCTCACCCCCCTGGCCCGAAGGTCAAAGGCCCCCTCCCAGCGGAGCCCGGAGCGTATCCAGCGAAGCTGGAGTTCATCCACGATCCTCTCCAGCAGTCCTCCGAGGTCGATGAAACGGACGAGCGTCGTCATCCTGGTCCGAAGCTCGACCTTCGTGCTGTTTGCGAAGGCGTCCATCAGTGGGTTGTCGGAGACGGCTCGGAAGCTCAGCGTCTCCGCCCGGCGCTTGCGGGCGTGACGGGCCAGAGCATCGTAGAGGGCCAGGGCCGAATCCTCCTCCCCCGGGAGCATGCACATCTCCGAACCCATCGACCGGGCATAGCCCACCACCCGACCCCGCCGCTCGGCGACGAAGAAGCTCCCCGGCGCCTCCCCCGCCTGCCAGCGCAGCCGCCGACGCCAGTAGAGCGCCGTCCGCACCACGCTCAGCGACTTGTTCCGGGAGTAGGCATCGTACACGTCCATCACCTGCTCCAGGTCGTCCGAATCGCTCTCGAACCAGCGCACCGAGTAGACCCCACGACGCGGCCGGGGCACCCGCACCCCCCGGACGGGGACCTGGTAGCTGTGGGCCGGGAACTTCTCCCACTTCTCACTCAGGTAGAAACCGAAGACCCCGGAGAGGATCATCGACATCAGGTAGCCGTGCTCTTTGAAGTAGTCGATGGCGTCGCGCAGACAGCCGGCGCCGTAGCCCCTCTTCCGGTGTTTGGTGTTGGTGCAGACGTCACCGATGCCGCCACCGTGAACGGGCGTGGTGCCGATGCGGTAGTCGCGCTCGTAGATACGGACGTGGCTGACCACCTCGCCGTCCACCACGCACACCCGGCTGAACTCGAACCTGCTGGTTGGGTTGTTTCGGTGGGAGCAGGCGAAGCGCTCCCGGGTGGCGTTCATCACCAGCTCTTCCAGAGCCAGGGCCTTGGGGTAGAGCTTCTCATCGGCGCCACGCCACTTGACGGCCATCGCTATCTCCTTATCCGTGAATCGGTTACGTCCTTGTCACCTCAGACCCGGTCGTTACGCCAGAAGTGGCACTTGCCTCGGGGGAAAAGGGCCTGGAGGAGAGCACTCGTCCTCTTGTCGAGTTCGCCCAGGCCAATATCCTCAAAAGCCCCGTAGCCGGTGATGAGCTTGAAGAGGTCCGCCTGGTCGAGTGTGAAGACCCGAGCTTTCTTCCCCGGCCTCTCCGAGAGCACCAGTTCCCTGTCTTTGAAACCGAGCGTGACCTGTTGGCGGATGCCCCGGGCCTTGAAGCACAGCTCGCCCCGAAAGTCAATGCCCGAACGGATGAAGCGAAGTTGGAGCTGCTCCCACATCCGCCCCATAACCCGCTGGAGGTCGATGAAGCGCATCAACGTGGTCAGGCTGGTGTTCTTGGTGACAGCGGCGCTCGCCTCGAAGGCGGGGAGGAGCGGGTTGTCCTCCGCCAGCTCCGCCGAGAGCTGGGTGGTGCGTCGCCGGCCGGCCCAGCGAACCAGTGCGTCGAACAGGTCCAACGACGCCTCATCGTCACCGGGGAGAAAGCACAGCTCGTCAATGCTCGTGCCCTTGGAGCGCATGTAGGCCACGATCCGACCGTCGCGCTCGGCGACGAACCAGCCGCCCGGCGACTCGCCTATCTGCCAGCGCAGCCGACGACGCCAGTAGAGGGGCGTGCGCACGATGGACAGGGAGTTATCGCGATTGTAGGCGTCGTACACGTCGATGCACTGCTCCAGGTCGTCGGTGTCACGGTCGAACCAGCGTACGAAGTAGCCCTTCGCCGGCCGCGGCCGTCTGAACCCGGCCAGGTCGATGGTGTAGGAGTGCTGGGGAAACTTCACCCAGCGCTCGCTCAGGTAGAAACCGAAGACCCCCGAGAGGATCATGGACACCGGGTGGTCGTTCTCCCCGGCCCACCGAATCGCATCCCGCAGGCAGCCGGCGCCGTAGCCTCGGTGACGCTTGTCGGGGTGGGTGCAGACGTCGCCGATGGCCATGTTGCCCATGCTGGCCCCACCGATGTGAATCTGCCTGGGGTAGACGTGGATGATGGATACGACCTGGCCGTCCTCCAGACATATCCGGCTCAGCGAGGGGTCGAAGATGGGGTTGTTCTTCTGGGCCGAGCGGAAGCGCTCGGCCGCAGCCCCGTGCACGCCTTCGTGCAGCACCATTCCTCTCTCGTACTCCTCGGGTGTCGCGCCTCGCCAGACCACTCTGGGCATCGCCATCCTCCCTCTTCGTGTGAGCCCCGCTGTGGGGGTTGGGCGGTTCGGCGCAGGACTTGCAGGCCGCCTCTTCGCCGCTACAATGGGCTGGTGGTGCAGTTGACTTCACCAGCAGACACAGCGGAGGTGCGCCGATGTCACCTGTCTTTCGCAGCGTTTCCACCGTTCATTTCGGCTGGGGCCTCGTCCGCGAGCTGGGCCCCGTCGTCGCCGAGTGGGGACGCCGAGCACTCCTTGTAACAGGTCGCCGGGCCCTCCGTCAAGCCGGCACCACCGACCGGCTCGTCCAACTCCTCCAGGCCGCCAAGGTTGACGTCAGGCTGTTTGAGGAGGTGGAACCGGAACCCGACGTCGCCATCTGCGACGCCGGTCGACGCATCTGTCGACAGGAGTCCATCGAGGTAGTCATCGGCGCCGGCGGGGGGTCGGCCATGGACGTCGCCAAGGTCGTGGCTGGCCTGGCCAACGAACTGCCCCCAACCTGCGAGTACCACGGCCAGCGCACCGCTTCCGTACCCGGGCTGCCCTTCGTCGCCGTCCCCACCACCAGTGGCACCGGGGCCGAGGTCACGCCCAACGGTGTCATCAGCGACCGGGAACGGGGTGTGAAGAAGTCCATCCGCCATCCGGGCTTTCTGGCCCGGGCGGCACTGGTGGACCCGGAGCTGACCGTGTCCACGCCACCCCGGGTCACCGCCCAGTCCGGACTCGACGCCTTCGTGCAGGCCGTCGAGTCCTACACCTCCCGGCACGCCTGGCCGGTGACGGAAGCCTTGAGTCTGCGGGCGGCCCAGCTCATCGCCGGCCACATCCGCACCGCCTACCACGATGGTCGTGACGTCGTGGCCCGTACCGCGATGTCCGCCGGCAGTCTGATGGCCGGCATCGCTCTGGCCAACGCCCGCGCCGGCGTGGTGCACGGCCTGGCCCACTCCCTGGGCATTCGTCTCGGACTGCCCCACGGGCTGGTCTGCGGGACGCTGTTCCCCCACGCCGTCGAGCTCAACCGGGAGACTGTCCGGGAGAAGTACGAGGCCCTCTCCGCGGTGGTCGGTGCAGATTTGCTCGGTTTTGCCCGCTCGCTGCTTCGCGAGTTCGACGTCCCCGAGGACTTCGGTGACTACGGGCTCCGTGAACAGGACTTCAGCGAGGTCGTCACCGAGGCGATGGCCTCCGGCTCCACCAGAGCCAACCCCAAAGCGGTCACCGAAGAAGACGTCCGACACATGCTCGAAGCAGTGGCGGGTTGAGGGCCCGCCCGATGAGAGGAGGGGCTTCAGCCCCGTGTCTGAGGGATGCTGAGCAGCACCTTGACGGCTTGGCCCTCAGGGTCGAGCATCAACTCGAAAGCCTCGCCGATGCGTTCCAGAGGGAACTCGTGGGTGATGAGCTTCTCCGGGTGGAGCCGGTTGCGGGCGAGCATCCTGAGGGTACGGGGGAACTCACCCAGAGTCACCCGGGAGGCGATGATCTCCGCCTCCTTCCAGACGAAGGACCTCCAGAAAACGGACTCCTCCTCAGGTCCCTGTCCCAGCACCACCACCCGCCCGGCCGGGCGAACCATGTCCACTGCTTCGGTCATGGGCTGCTTGCCGTTCATCCCGGGAATGGCGTGCCCCACGGCCTCGATGACCCGGTCGGCCCCCCGGCCGTCGGTCACCTGGGTGAGCTCGAGCACGGGGTCCACCTGGGTGACGTCCAGGACGATGTCCGCCCCCAGCTCCTTCGCCAGGTCCAGACGGGCCGCGCTCCGGTCGGTCACGACGATGGTGTCGGCAGCCGTCAGCCTGACCACCGAGAGGATGCTCAGGCCCAGCTTGCCCGCCCCCAGGATGACCACCACGTCGCCGGGCTCAACCCCCGCGCGGCGAGTGGCGTGGATGCCGATGGAAAAGAGCTCGGTCAGGGCTGCGTCGTGAAGAGACAGTCCCTCCGGGAGCTTGAAGCAGGAGTGGGCCTGAGCCACCACCCGTTGGGCAAAGCCTCCCGGCAGGTCGATGCCCAGGAGTTTCAGGTGCCGACAGGCACTGAGCCGGCCATTGATGCAGGCCACGCAGCGCATGCAGGGGACGATGGGGTCCACGGCCACGTGGTCGCCCGGCGCAAACTCCTCGACCCCCTCCCCCACCGCTTCGACCACGGCCGAGAACTCGTGCCCGAGAACGGTCGGGTAGTGCACCCGGCCGACGAACTCGCCCTGGAAGACGTGCTGGTCGGTCCCGCAGACGGAAGCGTAACGGGGAGCAAGGAGCAGCTCGCCCGGACCCGGCTCGGGGTCCGGCTGCTCCCGCATTTCTATCTTCCGATCGTCGTACAGGACAGCAGCAAGCACTGGCTGCTCCTCGTCTGTGACCCAGGTACGGGCCCCGCTCACCCCACCCATTTCTACACCGCCCTCGGCACGCGGTCAACGGCGAAGTCGCCAGCAACTGCGCCGGGGGTGCACGTCAGCATTGCCGGGCCAGGTCAAGGCTGGGTGATGGGGATAGTCTGCCCTGGGCGCACAACCGGGGGTCGCTCTCGGGCGGCAGGCGCTACCTTCCCGGTAGCAGGGCGGGTGCCACCTTCCCTCATGCATGACACCGGGCGGGACAAGACCCGCCCGGGCACACGCACCCGCGAGGCGAGTACCCGTGATCTTCACACGGATGGTCTGCCTTCGGCGAGCCACCCGTGGCACCCAGCACCCCCCAGCAGGTGTGCCACGGCCGGTTTTGCTGGCCGTGCCTTCTTACCAACGGGCACCCCTGCCGGGCAAGAATGCCCGGCCTCCCTTGTTCGGGAGGGCGGACATTCCTGTCCGCCAACACCGTGATGGGCTTCGACCCGTATGGGCGCCACGGATGTCGGGCCGAGTCCCCCCCACAGAACTGACGTGCACCCCTCCCAGCGGTCGCTCCGGTTTTGAGTTGACGCTGGACCTCTGGTGGGACTACAGTTATCTGGGCCTGAAGCCGATGGGTGGCACATCCGCCATAGCTCTCGGCGACGGCGGATGGCACATCCGCCATAGCCTTCGGCGACGGCGGATTCTTCGAGCGTATGCCGATGGGAGGTCGGTGATGGAGAAGGTCAACGAGCACGAGAAGGAGTTCCGGGGCGGCGGTTCGGGTGTGAAGTACATGTTCCGGGGGCCGGTCATCGACTGGGGCATCCTCAAGCTGGCTCCCGGGGAGACCCTGGGGCACCACTACCACACCGGCGTCGAAGAGACCTTCTACTTCACGGCCGGTAGGCCCAGGATCATCATCGACGGCGTCGAGCACCGGGTCAGCGAAGGCGACGCCTACCGCCTGGAGGTCGGTGAAAAGCACGACATCGTCAACGACACCGATCAGCCCACCGTCGCCATCTTCATCAAAAGCACCTACGACCCCGAGGACAAGGTCAATGTCTGAAGCGTCGGCCCTTCCGGCCCTCACCCGGGACGAGATGAGGGAGTTGGACCGCAAGGCCATCCAGGAGCTGGGCATCCCCAGCGTGGTCCTCATGGAGCTGGCCGGGCTGGCCGTCGCCGGCCAGGCCGAGGCTCTGGCGACGGGCGAGGGACCGGTGTTGGTGATAGCCGGGCGGGGCAACAACGGCGGCGACGGCTACGTGGCCGCCCGCCACCTGGCCAACGGGGGCACCGAAGCTCGGGTTCTGGTGCTCGCCTCCGAGGAGCAGATCGCCGGTGACGCCCGGATCAACCTGGATATCCTGCTCCGCATGGGCGTGTTCGTGCACTTCCTCACGCCCCCCGTGCGTTGGGACATCTACCAGGACGACGTCAGTCGGGCCTCGGTGGTGGTGGACGCCCTCTTCGGCACCGGGCTCCGGGGCGAGGTGCGCGAACCGGCCCGTCGTGCCATCGAGCTCTTGAACCAGGCCGGCAAGCCGGTGGTGGCCGTGGACATCCCCTCGGGACTGGACGGCGATACGGGAGTGCCCCTGGGCGTGGCCGTGAGGGCCGACGTGACCGTCACTTTCGCCCGGGCCAAGGTGGGTCTGGTGGTTCCTGAGGCCGCCGGCTACGTCGGCCGGCTCCTCGTCGCCGACATCGGCATACCACCCCATCTCAAGCCGTAGCCCCGACCCCCTCAGCTCAGAGGAAGCCGGTCCGGGTGTTCCAGAGCGGTCCGCACCTCTTCCAGGAAGCGGGCGCCCACGACCCCGTCGATGACCCGGTGGTCGGCCGAGAGCACCAGCTTCACCATGGTCCGCACCGTCACCTCGCCCAGGTGCACCACCGGTTCCTCGACCATCTGCCCCACGCTCAGGATGGCCGACTGCCCCGGGTTGATGATGGGGATGAAGAAGTCGATGCCGTACATCCCCAGGCTGGTCAGGGTGAGGGAGCCGCCAGCGTAGTCGTCGGGTGTGAGATGCTTGCTGCGGGCCTTCTCGATGAGTTCCCGTGAGGCCCGGTGGATCTCCTGGACCGTCAACCCGTCCACCCCACGCACCACCGGGACCACCAGGCCGTCCTCCAGGGCCACGGCCAGGCCGATGTCGATCGCGACGAGCTCTTCGATGCCTCGGTCCGTCCATCGGCGGTTCACCTGGGGCACGGCCCCGAGGGCCCGGGCACAGGCAGCCAGCAGCAGGGCGTTGTGGGAGATGCGCTCCTGGCGTTCCCGGCGAAACCGCCGACGCAACTCCACCAAGTCGGTAGCGTCCACCCGCGTCACCAGGTAGTAGTGGGGGATGGTCGTCTTGCTCTCAGTCATCCGCTGGGCGATGACTCGGCGCATGGCCGAGAGTTCCTCCACCCTCCCCCGGGCCGGGCTCACGGGGCCGACCGGCGCAGCCGACACGTCCCCCTTGGTGACCTTCCCCCCGGGGCCCGTGCCCTGAACCTGCAGGACGTCGATCCCCCGCTGGTAAGCCAGTCGCAGGGCCACCGGGCTCACCCGCAGCCCGGCCCGGCGCTCCAGGTAGGCCTCGACGTCGCTCTCGGTCACCCGGCCGCCGGGGCCCGAACCCTCGGGGACCCTCAGGGGAACGTGCTCCCGCTCGGCCAGCTTCCGGGCGCGGGGCGACGCCTTGACCCCGCCGGACGGGGTCGCAGCAACGGCTGAAGGTGCAGCGGGGGTCAGCGCCGGCTCGGCCTCTTTGGTCGGCGCTGCTCTGGGCGTCGGTGTCGGGACGACCGCCGGCTCAGCCGTATCTGAGGGGACCTGGGGGATGGGTTCGTCGGGCTGGCCGATGTAGGCGATGAGCCGATTGACGGGGACGATGGCCCCTTCGGGAGCGACGATCTTCCGGAGCACGCCGGCGTAGAACGACTCCACCTCCAGGGTGGCCTTGTCGGTGGTGATCTCCAGCAGGACCTCGCCACGGGAGACGGCGTCGCCCTCCTTCTTGAGCCAGCGGGCGACCGTGGCCTCCTCCATGGTCTGGCCCAACTTGGGCATAAGCACGTCGTGCATCGTTATTCCCTCACCTGCCGTTGGCCAGTTCGCGAACTGCCAGGGCGATGACCTCCACTGAGGGAATGGCAGCATCCTCCACCACCCGACTCATGGGCAAAGGGACGT
>CAZIBA010000009.1:9584-14533 GCA_964536795.1 uncultured Planctomycetota bacterium
GTGGAAGGTCGGGGCGGCCGTTTCCGGGAGCACCGTCGGCGGCGCAGACCCGTCGGGGCGGGGCGTCCAGTGAGTCGAAGCCGTGCTCCATAACCCGCATGGCCACCTCGCAGACGGCGTTCCCGGTCTGGCAGCCCTCGCTCACCAGCAGCAACCGACCGGTCTTGGCCACCGAACGGAGCACCGAGTCGATGTCCATCGGCTTGAGGCAGCGGAGGTCGATGACCTCGGCCGAGATGCCCTCCCCGGCGACGGCCTCGGCCGCCTCCTCGGCCCGGAGCGCCATCCGCGAGTAGGAGACCACGGTGACGTCGGTGCCCTCACGCACCAGGCGGGCCTGACCCAGGGGGATGAGGTACTCCCCCTCGGGCACTTCACCCTTGGTCTTGTAGAGCATCTTGTGCTCGATGAAGAGCACCGGGTTTTCGTCCCGGATGGCCGTCTTGAGCAGTCCCTTGGCGTCGGCCGGGGTGGCCGGCATCACCACCAGCAGTCCGGGGACGTGCAGATACCAGGCCTCCAGACTCTGGGAATGGTGGCCGGCCAGACAGCGCCCGGCCCCGCCCTCGGTACGGAGCACCATGGGCACGGTGGTCTTGCCGCCGAACATGTAGCGGTTCTTGGCCCCCTGGTTTACCAGTTGGTCCATTCCCAGGGTGAGGAAATCGATGTACATGATTTCGGCCACCGGTCGCAGACCCACCATGGCCGCTCCCACCGCAGCGCCGGTGATGGCCGCTTCGCTGATGGCCGTATCCCGTACCCGCTCCTCACCGAACTCCTCGTAGAGACCGCGGGTGGCCCCGTAGGCCCCCCCGTAGATGCCCACGTCCTCACCCATCACGAAGACCCGCTCGTCCCGGAGCATCTCCTCACGAAGGGCGTCTCGAACCGCTTCCCAGTAGTAGGTCTCGGCCACGGTCGAACCTCCAGTGCAGCCGACGTCGCCTGCCGCTCCCGCGCGCGGGTCGGCCCTGTCCGGGGCCTGCGGCCCCCGGCCTTCGCGTCGTACCGTCAGTCGCCGACCCAGAAGAGCTCTGCCTGGATGGCAGCGAGCACCTGGTCAGCAATGATCCTGTGCCCGGCCAGGGTGGCGTGCAACCCGTCGGTGCAGATGACCTCATCGATGTCAGCAGCGGCCAGGGGCGTAAAGACGTCCACCAGCCTGAGCTCGAGCTCCGCCGCCAGTCGGCGGAGAACGCGGTTACAGGCCTCCACGTCGACAGCGCCCCGGAACGCTTCCGGGTCGGTCAGCGTGAGGCGTTCGTTCACCGGGGCCACGGTGATGAGGGCCGCCCGGGCCCCGCTTGAGGTGATGGTGGCCAGGATGGCCCTCATGTTGTTGTCGTACTTCATAGGCGGCGTGAGCTGTTCGCCATCCGCGTTGCGTCGGTGGGCGCAGTCGTTGGCCCCCAGGAAGACGAAAACCAGCTCGGGCCGTCTGGGCAGGAGCTCCTGCTGGAGCACGGCCACCCCGTTGTTGGTATGCCAGGCGATGCCCGGGACCACCTCCACCTTCGGGTTGCTCCTGGCCAGCTCCTCGGCCACCAACTCCCGGTAGCACTTGGGGCTGGACCAGTGCTGACCGTTGGTGAAGGAATCACCCAGGAAACCCACGACCCGTCGCTCCACTCACAGACCTCCTCGCTGCCTGCACTTACTTCAGGCCCATTCGCCGCTGGGCGGCTTCGATCTTGGCGAAGGTTTCGTTGACGTACCTGACCGCAGCCTCGACCCCGGCTTCGATCGACCGCTGGCCCTCCTCGGCCGAGGCCAGGTTGGGCTCACCCCAGACGCCGTCGGGAGAGACGCCCTTGACGCCCACGTAATCCAGGTATTCCCTGGTGGCATCGGGCACGAAGTCGACGCGCTGGTCCTTGACCAGGTGCGGGAACAGGGCCAGGGCCCGGGAGGTCTCGCTGCGGCCGGCGTGAAGCTCCCTGCCCGCAGTGGCCCCGGCGGCCAGCGTCTCCGGACCCACCCAGACCACCATGATGCCCGTGCGGGCCAGGTCGATCTCGCGCACGGTGGGCTTGAGGATCCAGTTGCCCCCGTGACCGTTCACCAGGACGACCTTCTTGAAACCGTGGTGGGCCAGGCAGGCCACGATGTCCTTGACCACCTGCGCCAGGGTGGCCGGCTGAAGCCAGATGGTGCCCCGGAAGTCCTGGTGCTCCTGCGAGTTGCCGAAGGGCAAGCTCGGGAGCAGATAGGCGTCGAGCCGTTCGGCGATCCTGCGGGCCATCTCCCGGACGCTCATCCAGTCCTGTCCCAGAGGCAGGTGAATGCTGTGCTGCTCCAGGGCGCCCACCGACATCACGGCGACCTCCAGCCCGGACTCCTCCAGTTCCCTGTAAGTGTTTTCCCAGGTGATCATTAGCGTGGTCCTTCAGCAGTGAGGCCCCGTGGGGGCGCAGCTACTGACGCTCGCGCACCCCCAGCCCGGGTGCCTCCGAAAGGGTGAGCTTCCCGCGAACGATCCCGACCCCCTCGAAGGGGTCGTCGGCAATGAGGTAGTTCCCGTCCAGGTCGGCGTAGTCCACCAGAGGCGTCAGGTGGGCCGCTGCGGTGATGGCCACCGACGTCTCCAGCATGCAGCCCAGCATGATCTTCATCCCCAGGCTGCGGGCCGTGTGAATCATCTGCAGCGCCCGGGTGATGCCCCCGCACTTCATCAGCTTGATGTTGATGCCGGCCACACAGCCCGCCAGCGCGGGCACGTCCTCGGGCACCACCGAACTCTCGTCGGTGATGATGGGAAGAGGCACGGCCTGCTGGATGCGCTTCAGTGCCCGGTTGTTCCCGGGTGGGATGGGCTGCTCCACGAACTCCACGTCGTAGCAGGCCAGCTCCTTGATGCGGGCGACGGCCTCTTTGGGCTTCCAGCCGATGTTGGCGTCCACCCGGATGGAGTGGGGCCAGACCTCCCGCACCGCGGCCACCGACTCGACGTCCCCCGGCACCCCCACCTTGAGCTTCAGAATGCGGAACCTCTTCACCCGCCGGGCCCGCTCCTGCATCACCTCGGGCGGGGCGATGCCCAGGGTGAAGCTGGTGAGCTTGGCCTGGCCCGGGTCCAGACCAAGAAGCTGATAGAGGGGCACCCTTAGGCGCTTCCCGGCCAGGTCGTAGAGGGCCATGTCGACAGCGGCCACCACCGAGGGCGCCTTGGCGAGCGACCTGGTCAGGTGGGCGGAGATGTCGTGGATGTGCTCGGGGTTCCTGCGGGCCAGGAGCTTGGGCAGCCGACGAAGGGCGCTTTGGATGACCCGGGGTGTCTCGCCGTAGTACTCGGTGGGGACGGCTTCGCCGAGCCCCACCACGCCATCGGCCTCCAGACGGACGACGTAGCTGGGAAACTCGGTGATGCTCTCCCGGGCGATGCGGAACTCCTCGCCGGCAGCGTGCAGCGTGTGCTTCTCATAGGTGACTTTCACAGGAGTTTCTCCAGCGCATCGAGGAGCTTCTCGACTCCGAAGCGCACGGGGTCGGTGGCCGGCAGGCCCGTTTCCCTCTCGACCTCGGCGATGGCGGCCCGGGCCCCCGCCTCGGTGAGATTGTAGCACATCAGCGACAGCCCCACAACCCGGGAGGGGAAGACCGGCTCGGCCACCCCTTCGTGCAGGCGGACCAACTCGGGGAGCGAGGGGATGGGAACCGTGTGCTCCTGGACGATCCGCCGACCCGCCTCGTGACAGAGGATAACGGCCTGGGGGGCCGTCCCGTGCAGAAGCGACAGCGTGACCCCCGAGTAGGCCGGATGAAGGAGCGACCCCTGTCCCTCGACGAAAAGCACCTGACGGTCCCGGCGCTCCAGCACCAACTGCTCGCAGGCCCCGGCGCAGAAGTCGGCGATGACCCGGTCTACCACCAACCCCGACCCACTGATGAGGATGCCAATTTGCCCGGTGGCCACGAACTCGGCGTCCCAACCCCGCTCCTTCGCTCCGCGCGCCAGTTCCAGGGCCGTGACCATCTTCCCGGAACAGCAGTCCGAAGCCACCGTCAGCACCCTCAAGGCGCTGACGCTCGGTGCGCGGTGGTCGGCCAGGGGAACGTTCTCGGGCACCCGGCGGATGTCCCAGATGTCCACGCCGTGCTTCTCGGCCAAGCGGCCGAACTCCGGGTCGTCTCTTAGGAAAGTGTGCAAGCCCGAGATGACGTCAAGCCCCGCCTCGATGGCTTCCCGGACCGCTGCCCGCCACTCCGGGGGCAGGCCGCCGCCAGCCGGGGCGATGCCGATGCACACCCCCGTAGGCCCGTACTTCAGGCCCTCGCTGACCGAGGCCACGATGGGCACGTCAGCGCCGACCCCGACGATGTCCTTCAGGTTCTCCCCCGCTCGGGTGCTGTCGACGACGGCGGCCACCTCCTCCGGCCGGTAGCGGACCAGGGCCACGGCCATCTTGGCGTCGTAGACGTTGAGCTGCCCTTCGGTGAGGAGCAGAAGTCGTCGGGGGCGAGGGGTCACGGTGTGCTCCTATCTCCCGACGGCCGGCAGGTCCACCGTGACCAGGTCGATCTTGCCCCACTCACCGACCCCCAATCCGCGCGAAGCGGCCGTGGCCAGGTGGGTGGGTGGACGGTTGGAGCCGGCTATGGGGGAGAGGTCCTCGGTCACCCGCTTCTGCTCGATGACCCAGAGGCCGATGGTGTCCAGGGCCACCGGGTCGGTGGCCAGGTAGAGGCTGGCCGGGTTCCAGCAGAAGTCAGGGTCGGCCAGGGGACCCCGGTCGAACTGGGCCCTGAGGGCGTCCATGACGTTGAGCACGACCTTGCCCTGTATCACCGGCAGTCGCCAGATGTCGGCGATGGCCGGGTCTCCGGACAGGGCCAGAAAGCGATCGGTATTGCTGAAGCACCCGAAGGCCACGTTCCTGAGCGCGCCGGCGACGCCCACCGCGCCGTCGTCCTTGAGCACGGGCAGGTTCACCATCCTGGTGACCATC